>DATCUA010000083.1:0-7635 GCA_036567645.1 Rectinemataceae bacterium
TGTCCAGCGCGCAGCCGAGCCCGCCTGTATTCCGCCGCCAGCCCTGCCCAAATAGAGGGAGAGCCCTGCCCCGGAATCTGCGGGCGCCGCTGTACCCAGGGCGGCAGACAGGAATTCGCCTGCTGCCAGACCAAGGTAGGACAGGCTGTCCGGATCCAGGGAGATGCCCGGATCCACCCGCACATCGACATCCTTGAAGGATCCCATTTTGCCGAAGGTTTCCACGAGGAGACCAGCGAGCTTGGAGAAATATTCCCCTGGAACCACGCCCTTGAGGGTTTCCGAATTGTAGAGGGCATCGTGGACCATGGCCAGGGAACGTATCTGGGCTACCAGGCCCCCGAAGGCCTTCTCGGCTTCCCTGCCCGCCTCCCGGGCCTTCAGCTGGGCGAGGCTGGCAACCAGCTGGAGATTGTCCCTCACCCTATGGTGGACTTCCTGGAGGAGGAAGTTCTTCGCTTCGATGTTTTCCTTCAGGCTCGTTTCGTAGCGAACGGAATCCGTTATGTCCCTGACGACGCCCACTGTCACGGGACCTTTCATCCCCTTGAAGGGACCCGGGGAATCGCCAGGATTCAATATTCCGTAAGCATTGACGGAAGCGTAGATATACTCGCCCGATCCTCCCCTGAGTATCCTCACTCTGAGATCTCTGGTCATCCTCGCCCCGGATCGCCTTTCGTCGAAGAACTTGGGGGCAAGATCGGGATTCCTGCCCTCGGAGCGTATGCGCGCTACAACGATCTCCCTTGAAACGCGATCCCGATCCTCTGGATGGAGGATTGTCGTAAAATGCCATCCGAGCAGAGAGGAGGGCTCGTATCCGAACCCCCGGGCCGCTTCGTTGAGGAAGAGGAATTTGCCGTCCATGTCGAGGATGTAGACGACATCGGGTAGGGCTTGTACGAGAGTTCCGACGCTGTCCGCCGGAGGGACGGTTTCGATCCTCTCCATCGCTTTCATATAGTAGAGAGCTGGAGGATTGGCAGTCAAGCCGAAGTCAGTGTCATGAAGCTTGTGTTTGCCTACCGATAAAGAACCGGGCACATATATGGTAAGCCAAGAGAGACAAATCCGCATGTACAGCGTGATCGAAAAGAGGGGTTGAAAAGCACAGCTAGCGCTTTGAGCGAGCATCCGCTAATATCCTGCAATGAGGTTTTCCTTTCATACCCACAGCGACTTCTGCGACGGCCATGCCAAGGCCGCTGAGATGGCCGCGGCCGCGGCCCGGGAAGGATATTCCATCCTCGGCTTCTCTTCCCACGCCCCCTTGCCCTTCAAGACCGACTGGACCATGGCAAGGGAAGACCTCGGCCCCTACATGGAGGAGTTGGGAAGGCTCAAGTCTTTCTACGCAGGATCCGGGCTCACGATCCTCGCCGGCTTGGAGATAGACTTCATAGCCGGCCTGGTATCTCCAGCGGATGCCTTCTTTCGCACCCTCGACTTCGACTTCACGATTGGATCGGTGCATTACATCTCGAGCCTTCCAGGCGGAAGCTTCACGGTGGACGAGCCGGCCGAGGATTTCGAAAAGGATCTGGTCAAAGCCACAGGCGGCGACGCACGCCCCCTGTGGAAAGAGTACTACCGCTCCCTGATAGCCATGATGGATTCAGGGGGCTTCGATATCCTGGGACATTTCGACTTGGTCAAGAAGAACAATTCCGGCGGTCGCTGGTTCGACGAGGAGGACAAGGCCTATTTGGATGCGGCCTTCCAGGCGGCTGATAGAGCCGGAGAACTCGGTCTCGTGGCCGAACTGAACACAGGGGGCATAGCCCGCGGCAAGACTCTGTCCACGTATCCCTCCCTGCCCATATTGAGACGCATGCGAGAGGCGAAGGTGCGACTGACGATTGGGGACGACGCCCACTCGCCCAAACATCTGGGCGCCTACCAAGAGCTCGCCGTAGACGTGGCCCGAGCGGCTGGTTATGAAAACCTCTGGTATCTGGACGGAAAGGGGATATGGAAGGAACTCGGGATCTGATCGGCGGAATGAAGAAGCCGCCGGAAAAATCCGGCGGCTTCGCTGTCCATGAGAGAGACGCGCGATACCGGGCTCTAGCGGTTTCTGCGCTCTTCGCTTTTCTGGCAGTCGATGCAAAGCACGGCGTAGGGGATGGCAGCCAGGCGCTCCTGGGGAATCTTTTTCCCGCAGGCCATACAGAGCCCGTAGCGTCCCTGGCTTATCCTCGTGAGAGCCGCGTCTATGGCCTTGAGCCGCTTGATGTCCTGCGATCCCAGGGCTTCTATCATCTTGCGGTCTATGTCGTCCGAAGCCACGTCAGCCACGTCTTTGGGATCCATCTCGGCAACGATGGCGCGGAACTCCTCATTGGTGGCTGCGAGGGTATCGAGGATGCCGCGCTTCTGCGATACGAGCAGATCGCGCATCTGTTCCGTGAAACTGGTATCCATCACGCTTCTCCTGGACGGAGCCTTGTGCCCCGAACTCACGATAGGATGCGCACAATGCTATATCCTACCTAAAATGTCAAGCCTTGTGCCAAAGCACGGGCTCGGCCTGCCCATGTTGACATTAGTCGTGGCGACACATACTATTTTACTGCCTTTCCGCGCGCAAGAGCCGCGCCAGAAGGCGAGCCGATCAAGTCGAGGAGCCGTCGTGGCCAAAGAAGAAGCCATTGAAGTAGAGGGCGTGGTTCGGGAAGCTCTCCCGAACACGATGTTCAGGGTCGAACTCCAGAACGGCCATGTCATCCTCGCCCACCTTTCCGGAAAAATGCGCAAGCACTATATCAGGATAGTGCCAGGAGACAAGGTTCGCGTGGGCCTTTCTCCCTACGACCTCTCCCGGGGACGAATCATCTACCGAGAGAAATAGGTTCCACTCCTCAGGACAACCCAGGTAGCGCCTCTCCCCCCGAACTCCTTGTCGGCGGGTCCGAAAGCCCCAGCCTTCTCGCTTTCCTCCAGAGACCGCCTCACGAGATCGGTCATCACATGCTCGGCGGGCGAATGATTGCCCTTGCCATGTATGACGAGGACCTTTTTCAGACCCTGCCTCTGGCACGAGGCGAGGAAAGAGGAGAGGAGGATCTGGGCTTCCTGAGAGGTCTTTCCATGCAGGTCGAGAAAGGCCTGGGGCTTGAGCTTCCTGAGCCTCTGAGCGTTGCGGATCCTGTCTTCTTCCTCGGATTCGACGTGGCCCGCGTCCTTGTCTTCCACACCGTTTCGCGCGAGCCAGCGCTCGAGGGTCTTGCTAGCGTCGAGTGCTGGTGCGGTGCCATCTCTAGCTCCGCCTCTGGCGCCTGCTTGCCCCGCCGCGGGCTTTTCTGGCGCGTTCGCTTTTTTACTAGAACCTGGCTTCGGCGCATCCTTCTCCCTTTCGGCCATCCGTGCCGCTTTCTGCTCGGACTTTCGCAAGGCTTCCCAATCCTTCAGTATGTCGCCGAAATTCATACTCCCCCCAGGGAATACAAAGATACACCGACACGGGCTCCTGGTCAAAAGGCCTCGCGCCGAAGACCCACTTTCCGACACTGGTTGCTCTGCTGTCCGATCTCGCCCATACTTCATTTGGAGGGCCCATGATCAGCGCGCGCCGATACACGCCAACCAACAGCCGCTTTTTCACCTGGCTCCTGAGGAACACCTACGGGCGCTTGCTGAGGAAAGCCTACCGAGCCGAGGCCGAGGGCTTGGATCTCATTCAAAGGCTCGAGCCGCCCTATATAGTCGTGGGCAACCACACGATGCTCCAGGACGCCTTTCTCGCCAACGCGTTCGTCCCCAAGCCCATACATTGGGTGGCATCGGACGGCAACATGCGCAACCCCATGATGCGATTCCTCCTCATCAAGCTCGTGGGTTCCATACCCAAATCCAAGGCCATACCCGACATAGAGACGGTCAACTGGATCGTGGAATTCATCCGCAAGCGCAAGGGCGTCGTAGGCTTCTATCCCGAGGGCCAAGCTACCTGGAACGGGTCATCTCTCCCGGCCTTCGGCTCCACAGCCAAGCTCATCAAGCTTCTCAAGGCTCCCGTCGTACTCGCTCTCTCCAAGGGAGGCTACATGACCAAGCCCCGTTGGGCCTACAACCTGCGCCCGGGCGGCATGAGCATCTCGTTCTCCCTCCTCTTCGAGCCTGGGGAACTCAAGATCTTGAGCGTGGAACAGATAGACAAGAAGCTCAACGAAGCCATAGCCCACGACGACTACGCATGGGCACGGTCAGTTTCCAGATCCTTCGAAGATCCGCGTCGGGCGGAGTGCCTGGAATTGGCCCTCTACGCCTGCCCTGACTGCGGAAGCCTCCAGAGCCTGAAATCGCGCGGGGCGCGCCTGACCTGTTTGCAGTGCGGGGCGGAGCATGAGTACGGGACGGACGGGGCTTTCGCTCGAATCGCGCAAGCACGGCCCGATGCTGCGGCCTTCGGCCTGGTTCCGAAGGTGGGGTCGAATCCCATCCTCGAAATGTCGGCCTGGGATGCTTGGCAAGAAGCCTACCTCGAACGCCTCATCGAGTCCGTATTCCTCCCCGATCCTAGGATCGCAATCTTCCAAGACGATGGAGTGCGCTTCCTCAAGGGCAAGCGGATGGATACCATGAAGAGCCTGGGGACGGGGAGGCTCATTCTCACCTCGAAGGCACTGCGCTTCGAGCCAGGGCGGGGAGCCGCGCTGGAGTTCCCCGTAGAGGGAATAGAGGGACCTGGCGTCCTGAAATGGAACCACTTCGAGTTCTACATCGGGAAGACAGTCTACCGGGCTCGGTTCGCCAACCGCGCCGCATCCGGCAGGAAGTACGCGGTCGCCTGCGGTATCCTGGGCAGAAGACTCCGGCCGGCAGGATAAGTATCCTGGGTCCTAGCCCCTGTACCAGAGCTGGCCGAATTTTGCCAGGCTTTTCTTGCGAGCCAGGGCGACGTAGGTGACGATCACATAGGCCAGATACGCCCCGGCTACCGCTATCATCGTCCAGTAATACGACATCGAGCCCGTCATGTAGGCTTTGGCCGGCAGGTTGATGGTCAGTATGAACGGAATGGCCAGTATGAAGGTGAGGCCTGCCGAAAGCATATAGTCCGAAGACACCTTGGTCTTGAATTCCGGATCCATCACCCTGAGGAGGGCGAGGCCCGTGGACAAGGTGCCGGTGGAAACCCCGTAGAGCATGAGCATGCGCTCGAACTTATAGTCGCGGAACATGCGTGATGACATCCATGGGACGGTGATGGAGATCATGAGGCCGCAGACCGTGGACATGACGAGGATGGGGAACCAGAACTTGCCGATGAAGACCAGGGAAATTGCGGCCAAGGCGCCGGAAACCATGTAGTCCACCGAGAAGCCGGAGATGCGCGTGAGCGTTTCGTCGTCGAGCGTGTGCCCGATCTTGAAGATGTCGATCAGCTTTCGCACCAAGATGGCTGTTATAGCCGAAAAGATGAAATTGATCCCCCAGAAGTTTGTCGCAAGCTCCATGCCCGCCTTGCCCGCCATGGAGAGGAGGATGGTGAGCCCCTTGAGGAGGAGGAAGGAGAGGAAGTAGACGACAACGACGGCGGCCGTATGGTAGCTGAAGGAATCGATGGCCTCTGAGTCCGTGGTGAGTCTCGCCCCAACGGGCCTCTCTTCGCCCTTGGCCAGCGTGCCTCGGAGAAGGTCTTTGTCCTTCATGAAGGACAGGGCGGATTCGGAAATCCAGCCGCGCCTGATTCCCATATTGATCAGGATCACCCCTCCGAAGCAGGCCCAGAGATAGCCCAGGGCGGCGAAGGTGAGGCCCACGGAGGCTCCGCCCTCGAAACCCATGCTCTCCCAGCCCTTGCCGATGGCGTAGGCCTGGCCGGGACCCAGGGCAAAGCCCAGCGGGAGATGGAGACCGAAGGCGGGATGGATCTTGGGAAGGAAAAGGAGGGTGAGGCCGAGGCCGAGAAGGGCCTGGGTGGCATAGCCCATGAGTATACCGGTCGACATGCCCAGGACTCCGCCCCCCGTGTGGCCCTTGACTTTGGGCGGAGCTGAACGGAGCGACATGGCTATGAAGGAGAAGTTGAGAAGATGGTAGACGAGGTCTCCCAGGCCGTTCTTCGAGTAGCCTATCGGGGGGAGGAGGTAGTTGTAGATCGGCAAGAGGATGAAGCCCGCGGTGAGGGCGTTGGGTATGAGGTACTTTTGGAAGAACCGGAACTTGGAGCGTAGGAAGGTGGCCAGGAGGAGGGCTGCTGAGATCAATCCCGCATCGATGATTATCTTCCAGGAAAAATCCATGGGGGCCTCCTTGCTGGCTGTATCCTAGAAGCGGGCGCTGGCGGGCGCAAGGGGGGGCGCATAGGGACGAACAAGGACTCGCGAGGCTCGCAGGCTATGGATGTGCACCGACGGGGGCTTGAGCCAGCCCTGGACACGAGCTTTGCCGCTCGTGAAAATGAACGCATGGATCTTCGCGATCAGGCACGCCTCTGCTCCTGCAGTCTCTTCGCGGGCATCGATCCGAGAAGCCCCGGATTTCTTGCCCCGCTAGCGAGCCTCCAGCCCAGGGTCTATACCGCGGGGAATATGATACTCCTCGCGGGATGCAAGTACTCCTCCCTCCATATCCTCCTAGAAGGCGAGGCTTGGGCGGAGATGGCGAGCGAGGAGGGCAGAGTCGTGCGGGTGGAGAGTTTCTCGGCCGTGGAAGCCCTCGCGGCAGCAATACTTTTCACGCCCAGCCAGAGGCTCCCAGTGAGCGTCGTGGCGAGAACCACTTGCAGGATCGTCGCCATTCCCAAGGACATCCTTCTCGATCTCTGCTCCAGGCATAGGCCCGTCCTCGAGGCCATCCTCGCTGAAACCGGATCCAGGCTGGAAAGCCTTGCCGACAGGATGCGATCCACCCAGTTCTCCACCCTCAAGGAAAAATTGGCCGACTGGCTTCTCCGCAGGCTTGAACTGGCCGGAGATGGATCGATCCGTCTCGAAGCCTCGAGGGAGAGGATGGCCGAGCTTTTCGGGGTGGCGAGGCCGAGCCTTTCCAGAACCCTCATGGCCATGCGAGACGAAGGTCTGATCGATTTCTCCGGAAGGATTATCCGGATCAGGGATCCGAAGTCACTAGCCGAGATCAGGAATGGTGGTTCAGGGCATCGGCTTCGCAGAACCGGTCGATGAGAAACCTAGCCACGCTTCCTTTGGGAGGTATCCCAGGCAGCTTGTCCGGCACGAACCAGCCGAGGCTATCCAACTCCTCTCCATCAGGCCTCGCCTCGCCCGAGAGGTACTCGGCTTCGAAGCCGAGCATGAGGGAATCGGGAAAGGGCCAAGGCTGAGACACGACATAGCGCGGCTCGCGGATTTGGATGCCCGCTTCCTCCATCAGCTCCCGCCTCAGAGTTTCCTCGAGGCTTTCTCCTGCTTCCACAAAGCCGGCGATGAGGCCATGGCGTCCCGGGGGGAACTTTTTGTTGTGCGCGAGGAGAATCTCCCTCCCTCGGTGGACGAGCACGATGACGGCAGGAGATATCCGGGGAAAGTAGACCCTTAAGCAGGCTGGACAGACCATACCGCCTGCCTGGTCTGGATGGGCGCCGGGAACCAGGGGAGACCCGCAGGCCGAACAGTATTTGGACACGGATGCCCAATGGGCGTGGGCCCTCGCCTTGAGGGCGAAGGC
>DATCUA010000084.1:0-7789 GCA_036567645.1 Rectinemataceae bacterium
CCATCGGATATTCTGCAGCAGGCTGTTCATCATGCAAGAGTATTGTACCAGCAGAGGAATGGTGTCGAAAGCGCGTGCAGTCAGGTGAATTTTGCTCTGCAATAGCCTGTGTGCTGCTAATTCTTTATGGGCGCTGACGGATTTGAACCGCCGACCTACTGGGTGTAAACCAGCCGCTCTGACCAACTGAGCCAAGCGCCCGTAGATTCTGCGATATTCCGCCCGCCGAAGGATGAACCCGCGGCCATTCTGGGATTCGCGGCCTCCGAAGAGAGCCGAGGCAGAAATTACCATGACGAGGACGGAGGGTCAAGACAGGTGGGAGCGTGCGATCGGGGCATTCTTGCTGTCGGCCGGATTCTGGTGGACATGAGAGGACAAATCAAGGCGAGGGACGAGGCGATCGAGACGCTTCCATCCATCTCCCACGGCGACAGGATATGGCTTGAAAGGCTCATAGCCACGCTTGAGGCTTCGGACTCCCTTGCGCCGGGCGGATTGGACAAGCGTGTTGGCGGGGGATGCGCCATTGTGTGCATGACAGCTGCCGCATTGGGTATGAAGTCTGTCTGCGTCGGCGCCGTAGGCCGGGACGTTGAGGCCGATTTCCTTGAAACGAGCCTTGCTGAAAAGGGCGTAGAAGCCAGATTCCTCGAGCTCGACCGCCCTACGGGCATTTTCTTATCCCTCCAGCTCTGGAATGGGGAGAGACGCATCGCCGTGGCTCCCGGAGCGGCTGCTCACCTGACGAGCACCGGATCGAGCCTGGAGATGCTGAGGCCTGGTTGGGCTTTCCATGTGGACGGCCTCCTTCTGGACGAGGCTCCTTGGCTTGACGCTGCTGCCGAAGAAGCCCATGAACGGGGAACAATCGTGTCCCTGGATCTGTCCACGGCCTTCGCCGTGCGGAACGGCTTTGCGCAGATCGATCGCTTCGTGCGCGAGCGTTGCGATATAGTGTTCGCCAACGAGGAAGAGGACAGAGCGTTCGAGGGCTTGGGAGGGGAAAAACCAGAAACCTGCATCTGGGTATCCAAGCTTGGCGAGAGGGGGGCATCGAGTAGCCGAGGATCTGAAGCGCTCGCTTTCGCAAAGGCGGATGTTCCCCTCGAGGGCGATTGCACGGGGGCGGGCGACGCCTTCGCTGCCGGCTACCTGGCATCCGCCCTCGATGGCTTATCGGAATCCTCGAGGCTTATGGCGGCAAACCGCCTTGCGTATTCGCGTATCATCTCGAATAGGCGGTATCGAACCGCCTAGCCTGAAACACGAGAGCACGTCTCTTTCCAAGTACGACAGACCCGCCTGGCCTTGCCGAATCCCGCAGGAAGCTTTACCTTTTTGTTGCGCCCTACGGATTTCCCCGGAATGCGCGCCCTTCGCCACCATCGATGCGAGGCGATCAAGAGCACCGAGGAGCACACATGCCAGATAATGAAATCATTCCTATAGACCAATTGCTTCCAACTCGGCTTCCCATCATCACTCTCGTGGGCAGGCCGATATTTCCCGGTATCTTCACCCCCATCATGATAGCCAACCAGCCCGACATGGCAGTGGTCGAGCAAGCCATGAGCGGGGATTCGATGATCGGACTCGTCCTCGTCAAGGACGAGAGCGATCCCCAGAACGCCGCCAATCTCTACTCCGTTGGAACAGTGGCCAAGATAGTCAAGCGCATCAACCTGCCCGACGGCGGCATCAACATCTTCATATCCACTCTGAAGCGGTTCAGGATTAAAAAATTCCTGTCGAAGGAGATGCCCATAGTCGTAGCTGCGGCCTATCTGGACGAAGCCAACGACTCGGGAGACGAGATCAAGGCCCTGACGCGTGCCCTTCTGGGCGAAATGAAGCAGATATCGGAGAACAATCCCCTTTTCTCCGAAGAGATGCGCCTCAACATGATCAACATCGACCACCCGGGCAAGATAGCCGATTTCATTGCCTCCATACTCAACATCGACAAGAAGGAACAACAAAAAGTCCTCGAGACGGTAGACGTGCGAGAACGCATGGAGCGCGTCCTCATCTACATCAAGAAGGAACAGGAGCTCCTCAGGATCCAGAAGAAAGTCCAGGCCGAGATAAACGAAAAGATCGAGAAGAACCAGAGGGAGTACTTCCTCAAGGAAGAGCTGAAAGCCATCAAGAACGAGCTCGGCCTACCGGCCGATTCCAAGAGCTCCGATTACCAGAAATTCAAGTCCAAGATCGAGGGCTTCGCCTTCGAAGGCGAGATAAAGGACCAGGTGGAGCAGGAGCTGGAAAAATTCAACCTGATGGATCCGTCCTCGAGCGAGTACATAGTAACGAGGAACTGGCTCGATCTGATCTGCTCCTTGCCGTGGAACGCTCCCAAGACAGATAGCTTCGACATGGCCCAAGCCCAGAAAACCCTCGAGGACGACCACTACGGCCTCCAGGAAGTGAAGGACAGGATAATCGAGTACCTGGCCGTCAAAAAGCTCAAGAAGGATGCCAAGGGCTCGATACTCTGCCTCGTGGGGCCTCCTGGAGTCGGCAAGACCTCGGTAGGACGTTCGATCGCCCGAGCCATGGGCAAGCAGTTCTTCAGGTTCTCGGTGGGCGGCATGCGCGACGAGGCCGAGATAAAGGGACACAGGCGAACCTATGTAGGCGCCCTTCCAGGCAAGATCATCCAAGGACTGAAGATTTCCAAGTCCCGGGATCCCGTGTTCATGATAGACGAGATTGACAAGATGGGGGCGTCGTACCAAGGCGATCCTTCGAGCGCCCTCCTGGAAGCACTGGATCCGGAGCAAAACTTTTCCTTCAGGGACCACTACCTCGACCTGCCCTTCGATATCTCCGACATCTTCTTCATAACGACAGCCAATACCCTGGATTCCATTCCGCGGCCCTTGCTGGACCGCATGGAGATCATCCAGATCCCGGGCTATGTGGATTCGGAAAAGCTGGAAATAGCAACACGCTATCTCATCCCCAAGAGCGCCGAGAAAAACGGGCTCAAGAAAGGCGCCGTGCGCTTCACGAAGGGAGCGTTGGCATTCATAGCCGAATCCTACGCCAGGGAGGCGGGGGTGAGGAACTTTGAAAAGTACCTGGACAAAATACATAGGAAAATTGCCAAGGCAATCGTCCTGGAGGAAGGCGGCGCCCAGGCGAAAAAGCTGAAGGTGGACAAGGCTTCGGTTCAAAAATACCTCGGCAAGCCCTTGTTCAGGGACGACGACATCAAGCGCGCCTCCAGATATGGGATGTCGGTGGGCTTGGCCTGGACGAGCATGGGAGGAGACACCCTTCTCATCGAGGCAGTGGCCAATCCGGGCAAGGAAGGCTTCAAGATTACCGGGCAGATGGGAGCGGTGATGCAGGAATCGGCCAGCATCGCCTATACCTACGTGCGCAACATAGCCGCCCAGAACTTCGGCGTTGGAGCCGACTATTTCGAAAGCAGGCAGATCCACTTGCACATACCCGAGGGAGCCACACCCAAGGACGGCCCGAGCGCTGGAATAACCATGGCTACGGCCCTCATGTCCCTGGTGATCAAGAAGCGTATCAAGGATAAGCTCGCCATGACCGGCGAACTCTCGCTCACGGGGCAGGTCCTGCCCATAGGGGGGCTCAAGGAAAAGACGGTAGCTGCGCGGAGGAACAAGATCCGCGAGATCATAATTCCTGCGGGAAACGAGAAAGACCTGGAGGAAATACCCGAGCACGTCAAGAAGGGCATAATCTTCCATCCAGTCCAGAGGATGGAGGAGGTACTGGACATAGTCTTCGGCTGAAGCCATTCTACGGACTCGCAACGGGATGCGGCGGGCGGAATGGCCGCGCCCGTGCATTGATGTTCCCTGGTCTACGCTCGGCCGCTATCCAGAAAGATTTTCGTGCTATACTCGGCCCCATGAAAAGACTCTTGCCAGCCTTCTGCGGAAGGGACTGCGGGGGCGACGCATGCCCCTTGCTCGCGGAAGTGGAAGGCTCGCGAGTGGAACGAATGCTGCCCAACCCAGCCGGGGGCGCCTGGATCCGGCCATGCGCAAAGGGCTTCAGGCTTCCATCGATCCATTATTCCCCGAATAGGCTCAGCGAACCACTGATGCGCGTTGGTGAGCGCGGGTCTGGCTCATTCAGGCCCATCAGCTGGCACCAGGCTGTCGAGGTAGCGAGGGCGGGGCTGGAACGAGCCCTGGAATCAGGCGGCCCCCTTTCTATCATAGATCTCTCTAGCGCGGGATCGACCGGAGCTGTCCATGACACGGGACGTCTCACCCGAAGGTTCCTGAACATACTGGGGGGATGCTCGGCACAGGAAGGGAACTTCTCCAGCAACGCGGCTGGCTTCGCCCTCAAGCGCGTGTTCGGCTCGGCCTACCCCGAATCCGGAATCCAGGCTTCGGCCCTGTCCAAGGCCGGGGGGATCATTCTATTCGGCGCCAATATACTCGAAGCCCGGCTCGGATCCGAATTGCCAGCCCGGCTACTAGAAGCGGCGGGAAGGGACGTGCCCGTCGTCTCTATAGATCCCCGCAGAACAAGCACGGCGAAGTTTTCGAAAGCCACCTGGCTCCCCATACGCCCCGGCACGGACTGCGCTCTCATGTATTCTGTCCTCTATGTCTTGGACAGGGATGGATTCCTGGATCTGCCCTGGATCGAGGCCAGGACCACGGGATTTGACACGCTACTCTGCCATGCTCGCGGCGCTGATGACGGCGTACCCAAGAACCCTTCCTGGGCGGAGAGTATATGCGGCCTGCCCGCCGGGCGGGTGGAATGGCTCGCCAGTCTCTGGGCCAGGAAGAAGCCTCTCTGCCTTGTCCCCGGTTATTCGATCCAGCGGACGCATCATGGGGAAGAAGCCGCGCGGCTCTGCGTCGCGCTCCAGGTAGCAACGAAGAATTTCGGACTCGAGGGAGCATCCCGGGGATCACTCAACAACAGGATGCCCAGACCGCGGGTAGGAGTTCTGGGAGCGGGGCACGGAGAAAACCAGACCTTTCCCGTCCTCCGCTGGCCCGACCGAATACTGGAAGATGGATCTGCCGCCAGGCCCCGGATACGCGCGGCGTACTCGGCGGGAGGAAACTACTTCAACCAAGGGCCTGATATCGGAAAGAGCGCAAGGGCCCTCGGCGTCCTGGATTTCTTCGTCGTCCACGACATGTTCCTAACGCCCACAGCCATGATGGCCGACCTCGTCCTCCCCGTCGCCTCGCCTCTGCAGAAAGAGGATATCGGCATACCCTGGGCGGGGAACTACCTGCTCTACAAGCCCAGGATCCTGCCCGCGCTGGCTGGCGAAAGGAGCGATTTCGAGATATTCAGGAGCCTTGCCCGAGCGTTCGGCAAGGAAGAGCTGTTCACCGAGGGCTTGGATGAATCAGGCTGGGTTGAACGATGCATAGAAGAATCCGAGATTCCCGACAAAGACGAGTTCAAGCGCATGGGTATCTATCGGGGGGAGGAAAGGGCCTCGGAGCTGCTGGACAGCTTTTGTGCCGATCCGGAATCCAATGTCTTGGACACTCCTTCCGGAAAGCTCGAACTCGGATGGGGAAGGAGGGCTGGGTTCCGAGCTACTGCAACCAAAGATGAGCGCTATCCCTTTCTTCTCATCACTCCCAAGTCGGGCGGGCGCGTCCACTCCCAGGGCGGGGAGGAGCCAGAACTCATTCGGCGAGGAATCCTCGGCATCAGCCCTGACGACGCCAGCGCCCTGGGCGTCGCTCAAGGGGAGTCGCTTCGGCTCACCTCAGCCCAAGGCACCCTCGTGGCCGAAGCCTGGATCGATGCCTGCATCATGAAAGGAGTGCTCAGTCTGGAAGAAGGCATATGGCACCGGATGAGGAAAGAAGAGGGAGCTTCGTCGGCGGTGAATCTCCTCCTCTCCACGGATGGAACGGAGGAAAGCATCTCCTGCATCATGCACGGCATCCCTGTAGCGCTTGAACGCGCTCGATAAGACGCAGGCAAGAAAAGGGCAGACGGTTCCGCCAGCGAGGGATTCAACGCGAACTTCTTGCCGGAGATCTCAGGGCGAGGCTATCCAGCGGCCATGTTCGAGCTTCAGTCCGTAAGCCTTGGAAAGCAGGTCGAATAGCCCTGTATTGAGCTCCTTGGCGAGCGCTTGAATGCCACTGGGAAGGGGTGGTTCATCCAAGCCCACGCCGCTTGTAAGAAGGGTGTCGGAAAGAAGCTTTGCCGCGAGGAAGCGCTTCTTCTTTTCTACGACCAGGGCGAGGAAGGATGGAAGGATGCCCGTAACCTCCCATGCGCTCTGTTCCGCCTGCGAATACTTTCCCGCGTCCTTGTCCTGGTCGGAAAAACGCAGGGGCAGATCGAGGGCAATGGCATCGAGCCTGGGGACGAGATAATCCAGGTCGAATAGGCCCGTGGCGCAATTGAAGAGGATGGTTTCGCCGGTCTTCTCCAGCTCCAATACTGTGGACAAGTCGATGGCCTGGCCGATGTCGGCTACTACCTTCCTACCATCAGCAGTACGCACGAGGATCCCTCCCTTTATGTCCATCGGAGTACGTGCTGAAAACTCGAAAGCCGCAGGCTCTCCCGATAGGGCGAGAACGGCCAGGTCCAGGGGATCTGGAATGTATCCGAGGTTGTCGACGTTGCCGATGAAGGCGAAGCGGATTCCGGAATCCCTTAAAGCGGAAAGGATGGGCGCGAGGACGCGGAAGCACTGGCCGTGCCCCCCCGGCAGGGCCAGGCTCGAATCCGGCTTGCCGAAAGCACGGGAGAATATCCTCTTCGGCCTTCCTTCCGAAGAATGGGTGAAGGCGCAGATGAGGGACTGGGACGCTCCCATCCAATCGGCTGGCTCGAGTCCGGCGAGGGAGGAGAGCTCGAAAAGATATTCACCCCTCCGAGCCTCCTCGTAATGGGCAGAGAGCTGGGGGCCGTTCGAGGAGCTCGTCATCTCGAATAGGGGGAGGAAATTGCCGCGATCTTCGGCTTTTCGGCCGCTTCTGAGGGAGAGGAGGAGTCTGGCCCGCATCTTGAGCTCGAGGAAGCTCGCCCCCGGACTCCCATCGGGGCAGATGTAGGCGGGCGTAACCCCTTTGGGCTTTTCTGCGCAGAGAGGCGCGAGATGCTCGAAGGGCTTTTCGAGGACTCTGAATACCTCGGACCCGAAGGCGAGATTCTTCTTCCTGTCGGCATAACTCGTGGCAGAGCCGCCGTTGAGCACTCCGTAAGCGGTCTTTGAGAAAAGCCTCAGGCCTATGGCCTGAGCTTCTTCCCGCGAGAAAAAGACGAACTTCGTTCCATCCGCGGACCGAGCAGTCTTCAAGCTCTCGGGGAGGTCAATCCCGAGGCTGGAAAGCCGCTCAATCGCTTGTTCGGCTGGGAAGGAGAAACCATGCTCGCCGCGAAGGTCGACGACTGTTTTTCCATCAATCTTGGGAACGCCTGAGGCTCTGACCGAAGTGAATGCATCGTAGCGCCCTGAGTTGTAAGCTTCGAGGAGCTCGAGGGAGAGGCCGATATCAATGCCCTTCGAAATCATGTCTGCTTCGAGCTCGGGAGTTATTTTCATATCATCGCCTTCAATCGGAAAGCTGGATCGCGGCGTTAGCCGCGCCCACAAGGGAGACGGAGTAGTTCCTTACGATCATCACGGGGAGGGACGAGAGGGTTTCCCGTATATGAGGGGCATAGTTTCTCTCGAACGCGCGCATGAAGCGGTTATTTTCCAGGAAGAAGGATTCGTTTTTGCTCGATATGCCACCAGCGAGGTAGACACCTCCAGAAGGCAGAAATACGGCGCAGAGGCTCGATA
>DATCUA010000085.1:0-5131 GCA_036567645.1 Rectinemataceae bacterium
GATGGTTCCGCTGCGGGAGGAGTGGGGGAGGCGATCGCAGCAGTGGTAGCAAAAAACGGAGCCGGAATCGGCCCGCCTCTAGTAAGGACGATCGGATTCGACCCCAAGCCCCTTCCCCAGGCGACGAGAGAAGAACTCCTCTGCCAAGCCGGGCTCGACCAGGCTTCTATGGCAGCCCTCATAGAATCGAGGCTACAGACCCTCGGGGAGAAAAATGTCCATGACAAGAAACCTGTCCCTGCCCTCGGGTAGGATTCTCGAACTCGGCGATTCGCCTTGCATCATGGGAATCGTCAATGTCACTCCCGACTCCTTCTTCGCGGACAGCAGACGGATCGATCCAGCGGCTGCTGCGGAGCGGGGGCTCGAGCTCGAAGCCGAGGGCGCCGCCATCCTGGATTTCGGAGCCGAGTCGACGCGCCCCGGCTCCCTTCCCATCGCGGAGGAGGAGGAAGCGGCTCGGCTCTTGCCGGCTATCAGGGAGTTCAGGCGCAGGTCGAATGCGGTGCTCTCGGTGGATACGCGCCATGGGTCGGTAGCCAGGGCCGCTCTCGATGCTGGTGCCGACATCATAAACGATATATCCGCTCTCGCCGATCCAGACATGGCCCGAATCGCCGCGGCTGGTGGCGCAGCGCTCGTGCTCATGCACATGCGGGGCGAGCCTTCCACCATGCAGGAGAAGCCATCCTACGATGACTGCGCGACAGAGGTGCGAGCCTTCCTTCTCGCTGCCGCGGCGAAAGCCCTGGATGCGGGAGTACTGCCTCAAGCCATAGTCCTGGATCCGGGGATAGGTTTCGGCAAGACCCTGGAGCACAACCTCGAGCTCCTCGGCGCTCTTCCTCTCCTGGCCGAATGCGGATATCCTGTCCTCGTCGGGCTGTCGCGCAAGCGCATGATAGGAGAGCTCACGGGAAGGGCCGTGGAGGAACGCTCTCCGGGTAGCATCGGCGGGGCATGTGCCGCCTGGGCTTTGGGCGCCGATATCGTGCGGGTGCATGACGTGGCAGCTACTAGGGATGCGCTCAGAGTCTTTTCCGCTGTATGGAGCAGGATTCCTGCCCGTGGCTTGGCCCGAGGCGAGGGAGATTGATGGATTTCAGTCTGATAGCGAGCTTTTTCTCCACGTACATGAGGCCGGTGCTCGACGTCCTCCTCCTGGCCTTCCTCATCTACAACACCTACCAGATCCTGGTGCGCACCCAGGCCATCCAGCTCGTGAAAGGCATTCTCCTCCTCGCCGGCATCTACGCCCTGGCGTTTTCTCTCCAGCTCTCCACAGTCACCTGGATTCTGGGAATACTCGCCCCAGGCCTCGTGATAGGCCTGGCCATCATCTTCCAGCCGGAACTCCGCAAGATATTCATGCACCTGGGCCAGGGCAGGCTCTTCAAGCAGAGTCTCCAGCCCAGGGCGAGTCAGATAGAAGCCGCTGTCACCGCATGCGAAATCCTCGCCCAGACCAAGCGGGGAGCCTTGCTCGTCTTTTCGCGCAATGTAGGCTTGAAAGAGATAGTCGATAAGGGCGTGAGACTGGACTCCCTGCTATCCACCAGCCTCCTCGTCACGATTTTCGGCCACGACAACCCCTTGCACGACGGGGCCGTAGTGATCCAAGAGGGCAGGATAGCTTCCGCCGCCTGCTTTTTGCCTCTCTCCGACCAGCAGGACATAAAGAAAAGCTTCGGTTCCCGCCATAGAGCCGCTTTGGGCATCACAGAAGAGTCCGACGCCGTGGTGCTCGTAGTCTCGGAGGAAACAGGCGCCCTCTCCCTCGCCTACGATTCCAAGCTGTATTACGGACTTTCCGCCGACCAGATACGGACCCGCCTCTCCCAGCTTCTCGAAGGAGGACAGGCGGCTGGGGAGGAGGAGACGAGGCAGTATGAAGCTTGATCAGACGATGAAGCGCCTCTTTTCCCAGTGGCCCGCCAAGGTTCTCTCCCTCGCGGTTGCCCTCCTCCTCACCTTGTTCTTCAACCTCACTCGCCTGGAGCAGAGACTGATGAGCATACCCCTGGCTGTGAGCATGCACGATTCCATGGCTGCCTCCAGCGCCTATCCCCGCATGGTGAAGGTGGTACTAAGAGGTGAGCGAGACGTCATCTATGGCATACGGGAAGACGAGATTTCCGCCTCCGTGGATCTCTCGTCATATAGGGAGGAAGGCGTATTCAAGGTGCCGATCCGCCTCGAGAAACGGGGAGGGGCCGTGGCGGCCGATCCCTTGGAGATCCGCCCTGATCCTTCCGAGATAGCCATCGGCCTCGAGCGCAGGGTAGCCAAGCGACTCCCCGTAACGCCTTCATTCAAGGGATTCCTCGAATCCGGCTATGAGCTGGCATCTTTCGACATCAGCCCTTCCGAGGTCGTACTTTCGGGACCAGCAGGGCTCATGGCCCGGAGCGCCGAAATCTCCACTGACACGATCGAGCTTTCCGGCAAGAGGGGAGACTTTTCCGTAGAAGTGCGTCTCATCAAAAAAGACAGCCTCATGAGCTTCGAGGGAAGGGACTCTGTCTTGTTCTCGGCCAAGATCAAGCGTTCTCTCGATGTCAAGGAAATTGCCAAGGCTACCATTATGCCTCGCGGGCTCTCTCCCTCCCTGGCCTTGGCCGAACCCTTGCCTACCGGTAGCCTGAGGCTCCATCTGCCGGGCGGGTACGATAGCCCCATCGATTCGCGTTCGCTTCTCTACGTGGATTTTTCCGGTTTGGGAAAGCCCGGAACCTATACGGTGGAAGTCGGCCTTTCCTTGCCCGACCAGGCTATCCTCGAAGCATACGAGCCCCAGAGCCTGACTGTCAGGCTGATATCTTTGAGCCAACAGGGAGGAAGCAAGCTTTCGGGGTCCATCAGGAGCCAGGGCGAGACTGGCGGAGCGAGCGGGACCCAGTCACAGCCTCCCTCGGCGTCAGGGCCACCGGACGCCGACTCGGATGGAGCCCACCCATGATCGCAGGCTTGGGCATAGATATCGTCCATGTGGACAGGATCCGCCGCTGGCTCTTGCTTCCAGGCCTTGTGGAGCGCTACTTCCACCCGGTCGAGATCGAGGCCGCTCGCTCGAGAGGAACGGGTCAGGCCCTCTCGCTCGCGGCGCGTTTCGCCGCCAAGGAGGCCTTCGGCAAAGCGATGGGAACGGGGCTTAAGTCCATGCGCCTCAAGGATATCATCGTGCAGAACGACGAGGCGGGCAAGCCGGAGATCCGCCTGGAAGCCCAAGCCTTGAGCCTATTTCTGGGGGCGGGTGGGGGAAGGATGCACTGCTCCCTTACCCACGAGGGGGAAAACGCCGTGGCCATTGTCATAATCGAAAGGGAGGGGAGTCCCCGGTGAGCGGACGCCTAACGAAGCCCAGGCCCATCAAGCTCGTCCTCTCCTACGACGGCACGGATTTTTCGGGCTGGCAAAGGCAGAAGAACGCCCGCTCGGTTCAAGAAGAGCTTGAAAAAGCACTCGAGACTATGCATGGCCACCCTGTACGCCTTACCGGAGCTGGACGCACCGACTCGGGTGTCCATGCCCGTGGCCAGGCTGCGGGTTTCTTCACCGATATCAAATCCATACCCGCCTCCAAGTTCATGGTGGCCCTCAATAAACTTCTTCCCCAAGACATCAGGGTACTCGCCTCAGAGGACGGCCCCGAGGACTTCCACGCCCGCTTCGACGCATCCAAGCGGAGATACAGGTATTTTATGTGCTCGGGCAGGAGGATGGACGCCCATATGCGGCGCTACGCATGGTACATTGGGCGCAGGCCCTCGCTCCTGGTTCTCAACGCCATGGCGGGCCGCCTCCTGGGCGAGCACGACTTCTCCGCCTTCGCCTCGGCCAAGGACATCTCCCCCTCCAAATCCCGCTATGTGGCCGAGTCGAGCTTCTGGTACGAGGGGGATCTCCTCGTCTACCAGGTGACGGCCAACGCATTCCTCTGGAGAATGGTTCGCTCCTTCGTGGGGACGATGATCGATATCGAGCAGAAGACGGCCGACCCAGCCCAGGCGCTTGGCATGATGGAGGCTGTCCTCGCTTCGACTTCGAGGGCGGAAGCCGGGCCCACGGCCCCGCCCTGCGGCCTATTCCTGTGGGACGTTGAATACGGGGAGAGGAAGCACGGACACACGAGGCGGAAAGCTCCGATGCATGAGCAGCCGATGCTCGAGCCGCAGGAGGAAGCGGAAGCCGAGCTTGCCGCCCCGCTATCCAGGCTCGTGCCTGGCCTGGGCTATCTGAGCTCTGCGGATTCTTGAGAAAGCTCCACCCTCCTGGCCTGGGGCCGGATGCCTAGGGCCTCGAGGCTGTCCAGGAGTACCGGTAAAAGCTGGTTCTTCAACGCCGCCAGATTCTCGCGCTTGAACCAGACGCCGACGAGGACCGAGACGCCATCCTGGCCTATCGAATCGAGGACCAGGACGGGTTCAGGTTCCTCGAGGGCTAAGGGCGATGCCGAGACGGCCGCCTTCAGGGCGGAGAGGGCTGCCTTGAAATCGCACTTCGAGGGCAGGACGAGCCAGATGTCCAGCCTGCGCGTTGGATAGTGCGAAACGTTGATTATATTAGCCTTGATGAGCGTTTCGTTGGGAACGCGAACGAGGCGGTTGTCGAACGTGCGAATGCGGACGCAGAGCAGGTCTACCGATTCCACTATGCCGACTATCTCGCCCACCTGGAGCTGGTCTCCCGGCTTGAATACCTGCTCCGAGAAGAGAAACAGACCTGAAATGATATTAGCCACCGATGTCTGGGCCGCGAAACCCAGGGCGATTCCGGCTATACCCGCCGCGCCCAGGAGGGCGGATATATCCAGTCCGGCCCTGCGCGTGGCAGTGAGGATGACGATGGCGTATCCGCCGTATTTGATGGTATTCTCGAGAATCATGGAACTCGCCTTGGGAAGCGCCCTGGAGGATACGCGCCGCAGCGCCCGCACGAGGAGCCTGGTGAGGCCTAATCCGAAGATCAGGATGAAAGCCACCGTGATCGCCGTTGCGAGAGACTCCGGAGCGAGAATCCCGCTGAAGGCATCCGCGATAGCCCGGGTAGCGTTTTTCAGCTTTTCTTCCATAGAGGACTTGTAGCATGGCATCCCAGGGGCGGAACAGGCCTGGTGGCAGGGGGGCATCAT
>DATCUA010000086.1:0-7999 GCA_036567645.1 Rectinemataceae bacterium
GGCTCTGCCCCACGGCTGCCGCCATCCTGGGAGACGAACCCCGCCCCGGCTTCGATGCCGCTGCCGCCGCCGGCCGCCGGGCCGCGGAGGAACTCTCATTCGGCTCCGACACGAGATGCGGTCCGGAGTACCGCCGCGCCATCTGCCCCGTCCTCCTTCGCCGGGCCATCCTGGAGGCAGCCACATGATGATGGAGTTCACCGTCAACGGCAGGGCGAGGAAGCTGGACGCGGATCCTGGAGCGCCCTTGGCCGACATCCTCAGGGCGCTGGGCCATGTCGAGGTGAAAAAGGCCTGCGGTACGGGCGCCTGCGGCCTCTGCACCGTCCTCCTGGACGGGAAGCCCGTGCCTTCCTGCTCGGTTCCCGCCGGCAGGGCGGACGGGAGGGAGATCACCACTATCCTGGGCATGGGCGAGAGAGCGGCCACGCTGGCCGGCTTCCTTGCGGCGGAGGGAGCTGAACAATGCGGTTACTGCTCTCCAGGCTTCGCTCTCATGGTTCTCGCCATGGAAGAAGAGCTCGACAATCCGACCCGGGAGGATGTCAGGCACTACCTGGCGGGCAATCTCTGCCGCTGTTCCGGCTACGAAGGACAGACCAGGGCTGTGCTCAAGTATCTGGAGGCCCGACGTGCCGAAAAGCGATAAGAACGATGCGGGCAGTGCCGTGGCCGGGTTCGCGACTGACGGCCTGGGCGGATCTATAGTCGGCCGGAGCCTGCCCAAGCTGGAGTCCAAGGCCCTCATCCTTGGAGCGGCGGCCTATACGGACGACCTCGCTCCTCCCGGAGCCCTGGTGGTCAAGCTCCTGCGCAGTCCCCACGCCTTCGCGCGGATCACGTCCGTGGACGATTCCAAGGCTCGCGAAATCCCGGGCTTCGTCTGTCTCATCACATGGAAGGATGTCCCGCGCATAGCCTACACGAGGGCAGGGCAGGGACATCCCGAGCCCAGCCCCTGCGACAAGTTCATCTTGGACGAATATGTCCGGTACGTCGGCGACGAGGTAGCCATCCTCGCGGCCGAGGACGAGGAGTCGGCCCAGGCGGCCCTTTCCGCCCTCGAGGCCGAATATGAAGTGCTGGAGCCCGTTCTCGATTTCGAAAAGGCCGCCGACTCCCCCAGGGTGATCCATCCGGAAGGGGGAATCCACGAGATGTTCCCCATGGGCTTCCAGCCTCTCAGGAACATAGCTGCGGCTTATGACATGGAAATTGGCGATGCGCGAGCCGAGCTCGCCGCGTGCCCCATCGTCGTCAGCGATACTTTCTATACCCAAGCTCAGGCCCACGTGGCCATGGAGCCCCACGCTGCCTACAGTTGGCTCGATATCCACGGGCGCCTCAATGTCTGCACGAGCACACAGAATCCCTTCCATACCCGGAGGCTCCTCGCCCAGGCCCTCGGCATGCCTATACGGGACTTGAGAGTGCAGAAGCCGCGCATAGGGGGAGGCTTCGGAAGCAAGCAGGTCATCCACATCGAGCCCTTCGTCTGTCTCGTCACTCTGGCTACGGGAAGGCCGGCCAGGCTCTCCTTGAGCCGAAGGGAGGTGTTCGAAGCCACCTTCAGCCGGCACCAGATGAGGATTTCCATGAGCATAGGGGCCGACCTCGACGGGCGTATACGGGCCCTGGACATGGACATACTCTCGAACACGGGAGCCTACGGCGAGCACGCCCTCACCGCCTTCATGGTGGCCGGAGGCAAGAACCTGCCCTTGTACAATAAGGCCAAGGCCGTCCGCTTCGGCGGAAAGATCGTATACACGAACACGTCTTCGGCCGGAGCCTTCAGGGGCTATGGAGCCCTCCAGGGCAATTTCGCCCTGGAATCAGCCGTGGACGAGCTCGCCGCCGCCGTCGGCATCGATCCCGCCGAGATCCGCGAACGCAACATGATAGAAGAGGGCCAGACGAGCGAGGTGTTCAGGATACTGGGAGAGGGAGGGGAGGGCGTGGAGCAGGTAGTGGAGTCCTGCAAGCTCTCCTACTGTGTAGCCCGAGGCAAGGAGCTCATAGGCTGGAATCCTGGGCGCCTCGGCTGGAGGCCAGAGCCGGGAAAGGCCCGCGGTCTGGGCATGGCCATAGCCATGCAGGGCTCGGGCATCCCCAAGGTGGACATGGGTTCGGTGCGCCTCGATCTGCAAGATGGGGGCTGGTTTTCCATGCGCATGGGAGCCACCGATCTAGGCACGGGGAGCGACACGGTTCTGGCCCAGATAGCGGCTGAGGCGCTCGGTGTAGATATCGACAATATCAAGGTGTATTCCTCGGACACGGACCACACTCCCTTCGACGTGGGCGCCTACGCCTCGAGCACCACCTATGTAACGGGCAACGCGGCCCTCGATGCGGGACGTAAGATGAAGGAACTCCTCGTCCGGACCGTCGCCGGGCGATTCGGCCGAGATCCCGGGGACATCCGCTTCGACGGATCGCGGTTCATCGACTCTTCCGGGGCAGAACTCAGCGATCTGGAAAGACTCAGCCTCGACACCCATTACCACAACGGCACGGCGATGAAGAGCCTCGAAGTGACATCTTCATTCTCCGGCGAGGTTTCGCCTCCGCCATACATGGCCGGATTCGCCGAGGTGGAAGTCGACCTGGAAACGGGCAAGACGAGGCTCGTGCGCTATGTCGCCGTCGTCGACTGCGGCACGAGGATCAATCCTGCTCTCGCGCGCGTCCAGGTCGAGGGAGGCTTGCTCCAAGGCATAGGCATGGCCCTTTTCGAGGATGTGAAGCGCTCCGATTCGGGAAGGCTCCTCACCAACAGCCTCCTGACCTATCCCATCCCCTCGCGAAAGGACGTGGGGAGCATCGAGGTGGAGTTCGCCGAGAGCTACGAGCCCTCGGGGCCCTTCGGGGCAAAGTCGGTGGGCGAGATAGGCATCGATACGCCCTGCGCGGCCATAGCCAACGCCATTTTCCATGCGGTGGGTGTCCGGCTCACCCGGACTCCCTTCACTCCTGAACGGGTTCTGGCTGCCCTGGATGGGGCACGGTACGCAGCCCATCCACGGGAAGCCAGAGCCTAGCCCCGGCACGCCCGAGACTCGCCGCCGCCCGTCCTTCTAGTCCTTGCCTTCCTTGGACGCGGCTTTCGGCGCGCTCATGCCCGGCAGGAAGAGGGAGAAGACGAATCCCAGGGCAACGAAGGCCGCACCGATGACGAAGGAGAGCGTGGAAGCCTTCTCCGGGTAGTTGTCCTTCAGGAAGGCGACGATCTGGGGCCCTACAACGCCTCCAGCCGCCCAGGCGGTCAAGACCGCTCCATAGAGGGCCGTCATCTTCTGCTGTCCGAAGAGCTCGCCCACGGTAGCCGGCATGGTGCCGAAACCTCCTCCGTAGCAGAGGAGGACCCAGCACAGTTCGATGGCGAAGAGCCAGGGATTCTTCGTGACGACGAGAAGGAGGAAGACCAGGAGTTCTCCGCCCAGGAGGATCCTGTAGGTATTGATTCTTCCCGCCCTGTCCGACACCGCTCCCCAGAAGAACCGGCCCACCCCGTTGAATATGGATGTGATCGCAATGAGAGTGGCGCCCATGGCTGTCAGAGCCGAGGCGGATAGCCCGGGATCGGCCCTTCTCCACAGATCCTGGAAGAGAGGGGACTGGAAGCCCACTACCGCTATCCCCGCCGAAATGTTGCAGAAGAACATGAGCCAGAGGAGGATGAAATTCCTGGAGCCCAGGTCGCGCCTGGCCTCGGCAAAGGCTTGGGATGGGCTCTTGGCCGCGGAAGCCGTTGCCTGGGGCGGGTTGTTCAGGAAGGCGGAGGCCAAGAGGCAGAGGACGAGGAAAAGGACTGCGAATATGAAGAATACCTGCACGAGGTTTCCTCCCGTCCAGGCCAGGAGGGCGGGGGCTAGGAGCTTGCTCATCGCCAGGGCGCCGAAACCGAATCCCATGATCACTATGCCCGTGGCTAGGCCTTTTTTGTCAGGAAACCATTTGGCTACGGTAGCGACCGGGGTTACGTAGCCCAAGCCAAGGCCGATGCCGCCGACGACCCCGTATCCGATATAGAGCAGGGGGAGGGAGCGCATGGATAGGGCGAGTCCGGCGAGAGCGTAGCCCAGTCCGAAGAGGACGGAACCTGCGGAAGCCAGTTTGCGGGGGCCCAGCTTGGGTAGCCAGACTCCCCCTATGGCGGCCGACACCCCCAGGGAGAAAATTGCGAATGAAAAGGTGAGCGATACCTGGGCGTTGTTCCATCCGTAGGCCTTCATCAGGGGACCCTGGAAGTAGCTCCACGCGTAGACCGTGCCGAGGCAGATCATCAGAAGGGTGGCCATGCTCGTAATAAGCCAACGATTCAAGGGCTTTTCAGTGTTCACAACAAAGGCTCCTCGTTCCTGCGGTGATGTCTGGGGGCGGCATCCAGTGTGGTTCCCGGGCGAAGCGCCTGTCAAGTTCCCGAGCCTCGGAGCTAAATCGATCAAGAGTCTTTTTTGAAACATCGTTTTGTTTATCAAAATTTTCGTGTTTTCATCGTTGACTGGCCAAAATTACTGCCGTAGTATTGCATCTTAATAACAGAAACCGTAGCCGGGTATGGAAGATCGATGTCTATCCAGGCTTTCACGGTTGCGGATCGAGGAGAGCATACATGTCAGAGATAATCGACAGCTTGGTCACGCGGGCGCGTGCGGCCCAGGAGAAGATAGAGTTCTGGAGCCAGGAGCGGGTGGACGAGATGGTGGCTGCCGTGGGCTGGGAAGTGTACCAGCTGGAGCACGCGAAGGCCTGCGCGCGGCTGGCTGCGGACGAGACGGGGATGGGGGTGTATGAGCACAAGCTCGCGAAGCACCAGAAGAAGACGCTGGGGACGCTGCGGGATCTGTGCGGGCTGAAGACGGTGGGGGTGATCGAGGAGAACGCCCAGAAGGGGCTTCTGAAGATAGCGAAGCCGATCGGGGTGATCGGGGCGCTGACGCCGGTGACGAACGCGACCTCGACGATAGCGTGCAACGGGTTGCCGGCCTTGAAGTGCCGGAACGCGATCATCTTCGCGCCGCACCCGAAGGCGAAAGCCTCCTGCCAGCTGACGGCGGAGTACATGCGGGCGGGCTTGCGGAAGGTTGGGGCGCCCGAGGATCTGGTATTGAACATCGAAGAGCCGACGGTTGAGCTTTCGCAGGAGCTGATGCGGAGCGTGGATCTGGTGATAGCTACCGGGGGAGCGCCCTTGGTGAAGGTGGCGTACTCGTCGGGCAAGCCGGCGTACGGGGTGGGGGCGGGGAACTCGACGGTGGTGGTGGACGAGACGGCTGACCTGAAAGACGCGGCCACGAAGATACGGGACGGGAAGATCTTCGACAACGCGACGAGCTGTTCGTCCGAGAACTCGGTGGTGATCCAGGAGAGCGTGTACGACGAGATGGTGTCGCTGTTGAAGGGCTTGGGCGGGCACCTGTGCACGCCCGAGGAGAAGGCGAAGCTGAAAGCCCTGATGTGGCCGGACGGGGTGCACCTGGGGCGGGACCACGTGGGGCAGCACGCGCAGAAGATAGCGAAGCTGGCGGGGATCAGCGTGGCTCCGGAAGTGAGCTTCCTGATGGTGGAGAGCCACGAGGTGGGGCTTGCCGATCCCTTCTCGGGGGAGAAGCTCTCGCCGGTATTGACGGTATGGAAGTACAAGGAGTTCGAGGAGGCCATCTGTCTGGTGCGGGACATCACGCGGTACTCGGGCTACGGGCATTCCTGTGGGATCCACACGAAGAACGACGAGCACATGCTGGAGCTTGCAACGCGGGCTCGGGTGAGCCGGGTGATGGTGCGGCAGACCCAGCCCTACGGGAACTCGGGCAACTACGACAACGGTATGCCCTTCGGGCTGACCTTGGGCTGCGGCACCTGGGGCGGGAACATCACGAACGAGAACATCCACTGGAAGCACATGCTCAACATCACCTGGGTGTCCAAGCCCATCGCCCCCGTCCTCCCCGACGAGAACACGATCTTCGGCGCCCACTGGGCCAAGTACGGAAAGGCCTAGACGCGCTCGGCGCGGCTTGGCCCATGATGAAAAAAGGCGGCGGAGGAGACTCCACCGCCTTTTCTTTCGGGCCTGGCTCGAATCGCAATGGCGGAACGAAATAGTGAGGGAAACGCGAAAAGGATCGTCGACTCAGTACCTCGGATCCAGAACGCGCAATAGCCTTCGCATGCAGGCATCGATCTTCTGCTCGAGATCGTAATGCCCCTCGTGCAGGCACCAGTCGTAGACCACGCCCCTGGCCATGATGAAGAGGTATTCCACCGCCTCCTCGGGTTGCATTTCGGAGGAAATCTCACCGCGCTCCTGGCCGCGGGCTATCATTTTGATGAGGAGATCCTGCATGAAGCGGCCTTTTTTTATAAATATCTTGTTCTTGGTGTTATACAGCTGGGTGATGTTGGAATATCCACGGTTCAGGTTGTAGTGGGCGTAATACCGGAAATATGAAATGATCTGATCCTGGATGGGCACTCCCGCTTTGTCGGCGCCTTCAATGGCTGGAGCCACCGTCGACTCGAAATACTCGTCGGCTTTCTTGAATATCTCGAAGAACACATCTTCCTTGGACTTGAAATAGTGATAGAAGGTGCCTATGGATACTCCCGCCTTGGTGGCGATCTCCTCGATGGTTGTGTTGGCGAATCCCTGCTTTTCCATCAGCGAAACCGCTATGGAATAGATGAGGGTCCTCGTTCTGTCGGCCTGCATTTGTCTGGATGTAGCCTTCTTCTTCTCCATCTCCTGGACTCTCCTGGGTCGACCGGCAGAATACATCTGAAATGCGCTTCCGTCCTAGCCATGTCTAAGAATCGTAGGACGAGGAGGGTAAAAAGTCAAGGCGAGAGCAAAGTAAAACTATATGAAATAACTAAAAACAGAGTCAGTGATCCGCGGCGGCGATTCATTGAACCTAATACAGCCTTCGCGCAGGCGCGGCTCAGCGCCGCTTGGCGCGCAGGAGGGTGGAGCTCGCGGCGAGCCGCGCGACTAGAACGCGAAGCTTATCCCCGCCCGGATGTAGCTGGCCGAGGCGTATTGCCCTAGGGAACCCGAGGCCGAGCCGCCGTAGATGCCGGCGGATACGCCCAGGATACCGTCGCCGAAGTTGAGGGATAGGCTGGGGTTGATGAGGTAGTCGGCATCGGAGATGCCCCAAACGCCCGCGATGCTCGCCGTGAGGGCGCCTTTGAGGAAGGTTCTCGAAAGGCTTAAGCCGAGGGCGGACTCCAGGGCGGGCTTGCCGAATTCGATATCGTCAGAGTCGGCTATGGAGGAAGTGCCGAAGCGATAGGATCCGCTCCAGCGCAGAGCGAGGGAAACGTCGGCGGGCAGGGAGCGCTCGGCGGAAAGGTCGAAAGCCAGGGCAGGGTTGGGCAGGGCGGGATCGGCGCCGGAGATGTCGATGCCCAAAGGGCCCGTGCCGAGGTTGAGGGCCGCTTCCCCGCGCAGGGCTATGCCCGCGAGCACGAGGGCTGCGTCGAAGCCGAGCTGGTGGTATCTGGCGTAGGCGACGCTTGGGCTGCCCGAACCCGGGAGGTACAGGACGGGATCGCGAAGCCAGCCGTAGAAATACTGGGCGCCGAGATCGAGGCCCGAAAGGCTCGTGGTAAAGCGCAAGCCGGCCTGGGATTTGTCCAGGCCCCACTCTTCCGCGAGCCCGGCCTCGAGGGTGGCCAAGGTCAGATTGGCGGGCACGGCGTCCCTGAAGGCCTTGGGCTCCCATCGCCCGCCGAGAGCGTAGGCATTGCCCTTCCTTCCTGGTATGAAGGCCGCCTGGAGCTCAGAGGCCTGGCCGAGAAGGAGGCTGAGCCTGGCCATGGGCAGGGCGAGCTTGCGGTCGACGGGATCCACGGAGAGGTCGCTGAGGTCCTGGGGATTGAGGACATCCAGGGGGCCGCCCGAGTCGGCCCTGCCCCAGGAGAGCTTCATCAAGCCGGCCTCGAGACTCGAGGAGCCGAGGGAGAGGCTCAAGTACGCCTGGTCGAGGAG
>DATCUA010000087.1:0-3559 GCA_036567645.1 Rectinemataceae bacterium
AAGCCCGACGAGGACGAATTCCTGGGCAAGGGCACGATCACGGTGTCCCAGATCAAGGTCCAGGGCCCCAGCCAGTGCGCCGTGCCCGACCAGGCCATGCTCTACTGCGACCGCCGCCTCACCTGGGGCGAGACCGACGCCCTGGCCATCAGGCAGGTGGAGGAGGCCCTGAAGGCCGCCGGGGTTGACTCATTCACCGTGCGCATGCCCGAGTACAGGCAGCCTGCCTACACGGGCAAGGTCTATCCCCAGGAGCTGTACTTCCCCACTTGGAAGATCAAGGCCGACCACCCCCTGGTGAGAGCCGGCGTGGAAGCCTACGGGGATCTCTACCTGAAGCCTCCCGTCGTGGACAAGTGGACCTTCTCCACCAACTGCGTGGCCATCTGCGGCCGCCATCAGATCCCCTGTATAGGATTCGGCCCGGGAGACGAGAATCAGGCCCACGCGCCCAACGAGGTGAACAGGATAGATGACCTGGAGATCTGCTCGGCCTTCTATGCCGCCTTGCCCTACAGGCTGGAAAAACGCCTATGAAATGGCTCTACGTCTGCCCTTCATGCGGAGCGAGCTACCCCATCGAGCCGGGACGCTACCTCTGCGGCCCCTGCTCGGCAGCCAACAAGCCGGGCCTGCCCCTCGAAGGCGTCCTGGAGTGTGCATGGGAGGACCCGAGTCCCGTCGAGGCCCAGGAGGCGCGCGACAAGGCTAGGGCCGGCATCGTCCCCCTGCCGGTCGAGAGAGAATTTTTCCCGGCCCTGCCCGTGGGGGATACTCCCCTCTGGGAGCCCGAGCGCCTGCGCCTGGCCCTGGACGAGCCCGGGCTCTATCTCAAGGACGACACCTGCGAGCCCTCAGGCTCCTACAAGGACAGGGCGAGCTGGCTCGTGGCGGCCTTCGCTCGCAAGCATGGCATAGAGGAGATAGCCCTCGCCTCCACGGGTAACGCGGCTTCGAGCATGGCCTGCGTGGGCGCAGCCGCAGGCTTGAAGATAAAGGTCTTCCTCCCCAGGGCGGCGCCCGCAGCCAAGCGGGTCCAGGTGCTCCAATACGGGGCCGAACTCGTCGAGGTGGACGGGACCTACGACCTCGCCTTCGAGCAGTCTCTCGCCTATACCGAGGCCACGGGCGTGCTCTCGCGCAACACCGCCTACAACCCTCTCACCATCGAGGGCAAGAAGACAGCCAGCTTCGAGATAGCGCGGGACCTGGGCGAGGGCGGTGATGCGGGCGGTGGAGCGGCGCCAGACCACATCTTCGTGCCCACGGGGGACGGGGTGATCCTGGCCGGCCTCATAAAAGGATTCGAGGATCTCATGGCCTTGGGCCTGGCGGAAAAGATGCCCGTGTTCTGGGCCGCCCAGGCCGAGGGTTCGAGCGCCATAGCCCGGGCCCTTGAGACGGGGAAGCTCGAGCCCAGGCCCTCGCGCACAATCGCCGATTCCATTTCGGTGGACGCCCCTCGGAACGGGAACTTCGTCCTGCGAAAGCTGCAAAAACATGGGGGAAGGGCTATGGCGGTGTCCGACGGCGAGATCCTGGACGCCCAGAAGTACCTGGCATCCATGTCCGGCCTCTTCGCCGAACCATCGAGCGCCTGCGCCTTCGCCTCCTACCTCAAGGCCAGGCCCCTCCTGGGGAAGGGCGAAAAGATCGTGATCATGCTCACGGGCTCGGGATTGAAGGATATTTCCGGCGCCCAGGCTGGGCTAGCCAGGGGCTAGGCTATCCCCGACGCGGGAGCATCGATCCAAGGGCGGGCAGAGGCCCGCCCTGTGAAAAACGCGGATCGCGTCGTATAATTCCATTTCCGGGAGCCTTCGGGCGCCCAACGAAATACGCGTGGCAAGGAGCCGATGATGATAGATCTCACCGTGAACGAGGCGTCGAGGCGAAAGAACATAGAGCGCTGCAGGCAGAAGGGGATCATACTCCCCACCTTCGCGCAGATGCGGAATCCTGAACTCATCCCCGCCTCGGTCAAGAAGGAGCTTTCGGGCATCGGGCTCTGGGATGTGCACCCCCGCAACCTCTTCAGGGTGAACTGGCACAACGAGCCGGTTGAAAAAGGCGGCCTTTTCGGCGGAGTGAACTATCTCGAGATACCCAGGGCGATCACGGGCACCAAGGCGAGGATAGTCGGCCTCGTGGGCAAGTGGTTCCCCACGGGAGCACACAAGGTGGGGGCGGCCTACGCCTGCCTGGCTCCGGAATTGGTCACGGGCAGGTTCGATCCCGCCAGCAAGAAAGCCGTCTGGCCCTCCACCGGCAACTACTGCAGAGGCGGCGCCTATATTTCCCGTCTCCTCTCCTGCCCGAGCATAGCCATTCTCCCCGCGGGCATGAGCAGGGAGCGCTTCGAGTGGCTCAAGACCATGGCCGAGGAAGTGATAGCTACGCCCGGCTGCGAGTCCAACGTCAAGGAAATATTCGACAAATGCGTTGAGCTGGAGGCCACACGGCCCGATGCCGTGATATTCAACCAGTTCGACCAGCTTCCCAACCACCTCTGGCACTACCAGGTGACAGGGCCGGCCGTAGAAGAGGTTTTCCATGCCCTGGCGGGCCCGAGCGATCACCTGGGAGGCATCTCCCTCTCCTCGGGCAGTGCCGGCACCCTGGGATCCGGCTCCTACCTCAAGGAAAAGTTCCCCGGAGCCAAGCTCGCCGTGGGCGAGGCCCTCCAATGCCCCACAATCTTGGAGAACGGCTTCGGCGACCACAGGATCGAGGGCATCGGCGACAAGCACATCCCCTGGATCCACAACTTCAGGGACACGGACGCCGCAATCGGCGTGGACGACGAGCTCCCCATGCGCTTCATCAGGCTTTTCAACGAAAAGGCCGGCAGGGATTTGCTCGTGGCCGAGGGCGCCGATCCGGAGGCAGTCTCCCGGCTCGATCTTCTTGGCATCTCGGGAGTGGGCAACCTCATCGGGGCCATCAAGATGGCCAAGTACTACGAGATGACCGAGAACGACATCGTCTTCGCCATGTTCACCGACTCCATGCAGATGTACGGCTCGAGGCTGAAGGAGCTGGAGGCCGAGCGCGGCGCCTACGGGAGCCGCCAGGCCGACAAGGACTACGACAGGCTCCAGGGCATATCGGTGGACCATGTCTTCGAGATGAGCCATGCGGACAAGCGCAGGGCCCACAATCTCAAGTACTTCACCTGGATCGAGCAGCTGGGCAAGCCCCTGGAAGAGCTCCGCGCCCAGTGGGACGACTACAGGAACTATTGGGGCTCCCTCCACGCCCAGGCGGAGAAGCTCGACGAGCTCATAGAGTCCTTCAACGCCGAGGTCCTGAGGTGATACTCCTCGAGAACTGCTATCGGGTAGCCCGTGAGGATGGCCCCGACCTCTCCGGGGTGGACATCCTTGTCAAGGGCAACCGGATAGCGAAAATCGGGCCGAATCTCGAGCCGGATCGGGGGCGGAGCGGCGAGCTGGGCGGCCAGCCCCTCCTCGTCATCGACGCGTCGCGCCACGTGGTCCTGCCTGGCCTGGTGAACACCCATCACCACTTCTACCAGACCCTGACGCGCAACCTGCCG
>DATCUA010000088.1:0-1794 GCA_036567645.1 Rectinemataceae bacterium
TGTACTCCTTCCCGAGGTAGTACATGAGCGTAGAGACATATGAAGCGCATTCGTTGTAGTCGGCTTGGGCGTGGGAGCTCACGAAGCCGAGATACTGGCGGGTGGCTATGCCGTAATTCTCCTCGGGCGCCTTGATCGCCACTTTCCCGATCTCGAATGTCCTGTGCGGGTACGGAGCCTTTACCGATACGGCCTCGGTACCGAGCAACCCTGGAATAGGCGAGTTCCGAAGATATTCGAAGTTTTCGCTCATGGGATTGAGTATCCGCACCAGATCCCCAGGCTCTATGCCCATCTTGACGATGTAGTCCTTCCCGCTCCCGAGATAGTTGTAGATCATCTCCTGGAATCCCATTCCTACCATCGTCAGCTTAGCCGACCTGGAGAGTATCTCTATCGGGGAAAGCCGCCCTATGGTGAAATCCTTGGGGCGTTCTGGCTTGAAGTGCTCCATGCCAACGCCGATGAGGACATCCTCGATAAGGTCTACAGGGTGGAGGTAGTCGTTCCGGTATTCGGCAGGGAGGACTACGAGAGTCTGGCCTTCCGTCCTTGCCCGAGCGCCCATGGAAAGGAGGGCTCGCGCGGCTTCTTCAAGGCTGAGCGAGGATCCGAGCAACTTGTTGACCTCGGCCAGGTCCGCCCTCGTCTCTCTTTGGAAATAGGTGGGAGCCACCACTTCCCTTCCGAAGGGAGTATCGTAAGGATATTCGATCCTGATGGGCTCTATGGCAAACCCCATGTCCGACAGATCGCATGAGAGGATGTTGGCGGTGAGGGCTACGGTCGGGTAATCCGTTCCCGTGACCTCGATGAAGAGGTCTTCGTCCCCAACCTGGACAGCGCCGAGATCGGCGGAGTTTATGATAGGCGGATAGGAGAGAACCCGATCTCGGGAGTCGACGAGCAAGGGGTGAATGGGTTCGGATTCGAGTATGGAAGCGTATTCCTTGCCCTTGGGATGCTCTGCGAGGATCTGCCTGAGGGTGAGTTCGCGAGTCTCCTGGAGGGGTACGAAGGACTCCTTGTCGGGATCGGCGCCCCGGTAGATTACCGGCCATGTGATAATGGAAGGCCGATAGAGGCCGATCGACATGGACTTGCGCTTGCGCCCGTAATTCCAGGTGAGCTTTTCCTGGGTCTGGATGAGGTCCTTGAGCATAGGTTCGGTTATAGGCACGCCTCGGGCCACGAAGCCCGAGATGAAGGGGCGGACATTCCGTACTCTTTTGTCTACCAGAACGGCATATGGGCATTGTTTCGTCTCGCCAAGGGGAACGAAGAAACTGTACTTCCTCGGGGCTTGTTCGCGATGGGTCTTCAGCTGGCGCGCAAGGCCGGCTGTCGACCAAAGATCTGGCCGGTTCGTGTCGTTCAGCTCGATCTTTATCGAGCTTGTTTCGGGAGAACCAGTTCTGTCCCAACCGTCGAGTTCGGCTTTGGCTGTGGGCAGCGCTGCCTCGAGGGCTTCCGCATCCAAGGTTCCGCCAAGGAGGGAGAAGAATAGTTTCTCGTTTACTTCTATCTTGGGCATGGATTTTCTCCCTCAGTTTGTCTTCGTCGAGGATCTGCGCATCCGCACTGCTTCCAGGTCTGAGCTGAAGAGTTCCCTCAGGTCGTTGATGCCGAGGGCCATCAGTGCCATGCGGTCTATGCCTATTCCCCAGGCCAGGACGGGAACGTCCACGCCAAGGGACCTGGTGACCTCGGGACGGAATATGCCCGAGCCCCCAAGCTCGAACCAACCGAGAACCGGGTGCTTGATATGGACTTCCACCGAAGGCTCGGTGAATG
>DATCUA010000089.1:0-3896 GCA_036567645.1 Rectinemataceae bacterium
GTCTCCCCCGCTCCCAGAGGCTACGAGTATAGTCACTTCATCTGCGAATTTGATCACGGTTCGTCCTCATTCAAAATTAGCAAGAGCTGAAAGAATCTACAAGGCGCAAAAAAGCCGCCCCAAGCGCGGGCGGCTGTACGGTGCCGGAACCCAGTGTGGGATTATGCATCACTCGGCGGGAAACGGCTCCACCTGAGCGTACTTCCTGCCCTTGATCTCCTTGTACGATACCATTCCGTCTACGAGGGCATAGAGAGTATCGTCCTTGCCGATCCCGACATTGAGCCCGGGATTGATCCTCGAACCTCTCTGCCTGACAATGATCGAGCCGGCGCTGACCGCCTGATTGGCGTATACCTTCACTCCGAGATGCTGAGGATTGGAATCGCGACCGTTGACGCCTTTGTGTGCCATGCTGTTCCTCCGATATGGGGCGCGTCAGGCGCCTACGATTTCCTGAACCTTGATGGTCGTATATTTCTGCCTGTGGCCCTGCGTCCTGCGGTAGTCCTTCTTGGGCTTGTACTTGAAGACGATCACCTTGTCTGCCTTGATCTCTTCCTCGACGATGGCCTTTACCGAAGCACCTGCAACGTAGGGAGTCCCCACTTTGACGCCTTCATCGCTGGAGAGAAGGAGGACGGACTCGAAACTGACGCTGGTTCCGGCCTCTTCGGCGAGCCTGTCAACCGCTATGCTCTTGCCGGGTTCTACCCGGTACTGCTTTCCCTTGATCTCTACGACTGCGTACATCCTGTACATCCTCGTCTAGTATTGAGTGGCGCGACTTTATACACCGCGCCACGGCGGCATGTCAATCGGTTGTCCGGAAAGGACATCCCGAATGTCGGTCCCGTGTTTCCTAGGAGTACCGCCGCCTCACATGAGATCGAGAAAGGGTATGCAGAGCAGGTGGCACAGGACCTGGAGAGTGGCTCGAGTAGAGCGCACAAGCGTCAGCCGGGATGCGGACAATCCGGGATCGGTCGCGCTGAGGACTGGATTGTCCCTATACCAGACAGAAAAATCCGCAGCTACATCATGGGCGTAGGAGGCAATGACGGAGGGCTCCATGCTACGCGAAGCCAATTCGAGGACATCCCCGAAGGCCGCTAGCCTCCGTATGAGTGCCCAGTCGGAATCCCCGATGAGGGCCGAAGCCCTGGCTTCCACCCTCGGGACATCCGCGGCTTCGGCTTTGCGGATTATGGACGAAGCCCGGGCTCCCATGTACTGGATGTAGGGGCCCGTGTCCCCGGTGAAGGAAAGAGACTGCTCGGGGTCGTACAGCATGTCCTTGGTTGGGGAGGTCTGCAAAAGGTAGTAATGGAGGGCTCCGAGCGCAACTTTTTCGGCTACCTGGGCCGTATCGCCTACGCTTTCTTCTCTGCCCTTCTTCGCGATCTCAGCCTTCGCCATGGCTGCCAGCTCGTCGATGAGTTCGTCTGCGTCTACGACCGTACCTTCCCTCGTCTTCATGCGGCCTGAGGGCAGGTTAACGAGCCCGTAAGCGAGATGATAGAGGTCTGAAGCCCATCCATGTCCCAAACGCTTGAGCACTTCGAAGAGAACTTTGAAATGGTATTGCTGCTCGCTCGCCACCACGTACACGAGAGTCTGGAATGGCCACTCCTCGTGTCGCTGTATCGCGGTGCCTATATCCTGAGTGATATAGAGACTCGTTCCGTCCTTCCTGAGGAGGACCTTCCTGTCCAGTCCAATATCCTCGAGATCGACCCACACAGAGCCATCGACGTCACGATAGAATATGCCCGTGTCCAGGCCCTTGAGAACCTCGGCTACGCCCCTGGAATAGGTGAGGTGTTCGAAGTAATACGCATCGAAGCCCACGCCTTGGCGCTCGTAGGTCCTCTTGATCCCTTCTACAGCCCATTCGTTCATCCGCTTCCAGAGATCCATCACTTCGGGATCTCCAGCCTCCCAGCGCACGAGGAGGTCTTGCGCCTTGGCTTCGGCCTGGGGATCTTCAGCCTTGAGCTGGTTGAAGAGAACATAATATTTGCCAACGAAATGGTCGCTCTTGAGACCCTCGTCCTCGGGCTTCCTCCCTGCGCCGTAGACCTGGTAGGCGAGCATCGACTTGCAGATGTGGACTCCCCTGTCATTTATGAGGTTGACCTTGCGCACATCGGCCCCAGCCGCCTTGAGGATGCGCGAGAGGGATTCTCCAAGCGCGTTGTTGCGCAGATGTCCTAAGTGGAGGGGCTTGTTCGTGTTCGGACAGGAGAATTCCACCATGACCTTCCTGCCCTGCACCGAACAGGGAGGAATCCAGTCCTGGTTCGCGGCGCGCGCGAGGACTGACTCCGTCACTGTTTCCCGGTCTAGATAGACATTGAGATAGGGGCCTACCGCCGTAGCCCTACCCTGTTTCGCAGGAATGTTGGCGAGGATGGAAGCCAATTCAGATGCGAGGGCGGCAGGGCTTCTCCTGAATACCTTGGAGAATCCGAAGAGGGGGAAGCCTATGTCGCCAAGCTCGGGTTTAGGAGGGAATTCGCCGACGAGGGCGATGCCTTTTAGGGCAGCATCGTCTATGCCGCTCTGTTTCGCGAGGAAACCGAGGGCTTCCGATACCCTCTGTTTCCATTCCTGTTTGCTATGATCCATTGCCAGATACTATCCCGGGCTGGAGTATCGCTTCAAGGCTGGCGCCATGGATGCGGAGTTCGCGAGAATAGTTGGATCACAGGCCCGCAAGCGCCCTGAATTCCTTCTCGGTAATCACAGCGACGCCGAGAGCGCGAGCCTTCAGATTCTTCGAGGAGCCCGATCCTGGATCGTTCGTCACAAGATAATCGAGATCCGCAGTGACCGATTGCTTGGCGATCCCCCCGAGGCTTCGGATCAAGCTTTCGGCATCCGAGCGCCGCATCGTGGCGAGTTCGCCAGTGAAGCAGAAGCTCTTCCCGGATACGGCCGATTCTGTGGCCGGTGTCACAGACGATGCCCGAGAGGAGCTTTCAGATGGGGCAGGCAGGATTTCGATAATCCCGAGGGCGAGCACATCGTCCATCTGCTTCTTGAGATCTATCAGGCTTTTCTTTATGGAGTGAGCCATGATCTCGCCGATGCCATCCAGCGAGGCCAGGGATTCAGAACTCGCCGCTCGGAGCTTTTCGAGGTTGTCGAATCCGCCTCGCACAAGCTTCTCCGCCACGATCATGCCTACTCCCTCGAGGTCGAATGCCGCGAGGAACTCCGCCAAGCCGAGCGTGCGCGGCTTCAGGAGGTTGCCGATCAATTTGCGCGCGAGAAGAGGGCCCATCCTCTCCATGCCCAGGAGCTTTTCCTCGTCTAGGGAGTAGAGGTCGGCCGGGTAACGAACGAGGCCCGATTGGTGCAGTCTCTGCACGAGCGCGGTGCCGAATCCCCTTATATCGAGGACAGATAGCCATTTCTCCAGGCGATGGAGCTCCTTGTTCGGACAGAGCTCGTTGGGGCAGTACAGCCTGCTGTCCTCGTCCACGAGCCCCGATCCGCATGCCGGGCACACCTGGGGTTGGAGTATGGGGCTCGAGCTTTCGGGATTCTCAAGGAGCCGTTCGATCTTGGGAATGATCTCTCCACGCTTCGTGATGATGACGCGAGAACCTATGCGCAAGCCCATTTCGCGGATGATACCGGGATTGCAGAGGTTCGCCCTCTGGACCGTAGTGCCGGCGAGGCGCACCGGCCGCACGATGCCGATAGGCGTATAGACAGCCCCGCTCGGGCTCCAGACGACTTCCAGGAGAGTCGTGGCCGCTTCCTCCGGATCGAACTTGAAGGCTATCTGCTTTTCGGGCCGAGGCTTGGCGAGATCTTCCTCGTCGATCTCGATTTTTTTCACGACGAGCCCGTCTATATCGTAGGGTAGGCTCGGACGCTCTTCC
>DATCUA010000090.1:0-4869 GCA_036567645.1 Rectinemataceae bacterium
GCGGCCTATTCAGCCCTCCTGGTGGAGGAGATCCGTCGCCAGATGAATGCCTTGGGGACTGGACCCGACACCGACCCCTCCTTGAGTCCACGGGAGCGCGAAATAGGCCTGCAGGTGCGCAACGGGCGCACGAGCAAGGAAATCGCCGAGCTCCTCGGCATAGCCGAGGCGACCGTCGAGCGCCATAGGCACAACATCAGGAAAAAGCTCAAGCTGAAGGGCAAGGGCATCAACCTGGCGAGCCTCCTCGCCAACGAGGGCCAGGACTAGAACCCGCGTCCAATCCCGACGCGGCCTGCCGCCTCTCCCTGATCCTTCCACATCGCCCGACCTCGCCGCGGTTTTCGCCTCCATTGCGGTTAGCCGACGCGATTCTTTTTAGAAACCTTGTATTTAAATATACAAGGAACATACAAGGTATCTGATCGTGTTCACCTCCTCATTCCTCGTCTAGGATCGGGCCAGCTCTAGAGAAAGGCTCGGCATAACCTGGCCAGGATAGGAGGAGCCCATGAACGGGATACTGCTGCTGAACAACGATCTCAAGCGCCTGAAGGCCCTGGTAAAAGCGCTTCGCGAAGGGCGCCGCCACGAAACCGCCCATGCCCTGGCGATGCGGGTTACCGCGCTGGAAGATATGGAACGGCAGCATCCCGGCGTTAGCAGGGCCTGGCCGGGCACGAGGGTCGAACTGCTGAATATAGACTCGGGCGAACGATATTCCTACACCCTGGTCTATCCCGGGTCAGCGGACGGGGCCAACGGGTACATCTCCGTTCTCACGCCCCTGGGTTCGGCCCTCCTCGGAAGGGAAGAAGGCGAGAGATTCTCCTACATGGCGCCAGGGGGAATGGTGCGCATGGAACTCGTGGAGCTCGGTTCCGATGATTAGGCACATCCCAATCGAACTCTATCATCATCCCGCCTGGATCGACTGGCAACAGACTCAGGGTTGGAAGCTCCTCCACGCAGGCCAGGGCTATCCGGTTTTCCTGCGGCATCTCGGGGCTGGCATATCCATGGCCTATGCCGTGCCTGCTGATCTGGCTTGCCAGGACGGCTCCCTTGTAGACGACGCCGGCTCGGCACTCGAACGCCTTTCGCATAGGCTTTTGCCTTTCCTTCCCTCCACATGCGCCTTCATCCGGTGGGACATCCCTGCTGGAGCATGGAAGGATTCGCAAGGCCGCGCTATCGATCCCCGCCTCCAGGAGCTGAGGATGAACGCTTCCACCGCCATGAGGAGCCTGCGCAAGGCTTTCCAGGAGCAGACTTGCCCCGACACCATGATCGTGGACCTGCGCGGAGGGGAGGCCGCGGTGCGAACCCGCTTCGACGAGCGCACTCGATACTCGGTACGGCTCGCACAGAGGAGAGGCACATCGGTTGAGCGCGCCGGGGAAACGGGGGCTGAGGAATTCGCCTCTCTCTACAACCACACGGCACAGCGCCACGGCCTCCAGCGCAAGACGACAGCCGATTTTATCGGCCTCATGCGCTCGGGCGAGGCCAATGGGCTCGATATCGAGCTCTACCTGGCCCGCTCCGGGGGCGAGGCGGCGGCCGGGGCGATTTTCGCCCGGTACTCGGCCGCTTCCTGGTACCTCTTCGCCGCCTCTTCCTCAGCCTTGCGCGCCGCTGCTGGACCCACGGCCATCCTGGCGAGCGTCCTCTGCCGATATGCGGAAACCGGCGTCAAGCGGATGGATCTCCTGGGCGTTGCCCCCGGAGGCGAAGAAAACCACCCGCTGGCGGGCCTGTCCCGCTTCAAGGCTGGATTCGGCGGCGCGCGCCTTTCCAAGGCCGGCGCCTGGGACTACGTCATCCAACCGCCGGCCTACGCGCGTTGCGCTGCCGCTGCCCTGGCCAGGCAGGCTGCGCGGGCGGGAGCGCAGTGATAGAAAAGACCCTATTCGCTCCTCCAGAGCCAGATGGACTCCACCACCGCCGATGTCTTGCCCAGACAGGCTATGCCGATTTTAGAGCCTGAACAGGTTTCGTAGGGAAGGGTAGCCACGGTCTTCTCGTTGATGATGAAACGGAGTTGATCCCCCGATTTCCTCACTTCGACGATGTTGTCCCTGATGCCGGTGCGCACAGCCGGCTCGGCGGTCCAGTCCTCGAGCATGGTCTGGGTTCCCCCGCCTATGCGGATGATGGCGTAGCCGCCCTGGGGCGAGATGGCGAAGATGTACATAGAAGAGCCGTCTTTGAGATCCCAGACCAGGCCCACGGCTTCGGCGTAGCTCTTGGTGTTGTAGCGGATGGTAGCAGCGAGGGAATAATCCTTGGCGCGGTCGAATGGCAGGGCGTAGGGGGCTATGTCTCCGGTTTCCTGGAAGGTGGTCACGAGGTAATAGCCGTTCTGCACGAGGGCTTGGATGCTCTGGTTCTTGCCAACGGGCCAGGAGCGCGAATTGTCCTTGAAATCTTCGGAGAACTCGAGCCTCGCGCGTCCCTCGTCTTCCCAGATGAGTCGGCCCGAGCGATCTATCCATGTCCAGGATCCTCCCTTGGTTTTTACTTGTGCAAAGCCCTCTGGCAGGAAGTCTCGGGCTTCGGCGAAGCGGGGCTTTATGGACCAGCTGCCGTCCGGCTCGATATAACCCCAGAGCTTGCCCTCCCGTACCGGAGCGAGACCCGAGACGAAGGAGCCCGCGTCCTCGAATCGGGGAGCTATAGGGATAAAGCCTTCAGTGTCGACGAAACCCCAGGCTCCGGTCGAGCTTCGGAAGGCTGCAAGGCCTCCGGAGAAGAGCCTGTAATCCGAGCATTCCTCTTCGATCTCGAAAACCCGTTCTCCTCGTTCATCCATGAAGCCCAGGTATTCTCCATTCCGGAAGAAGGGTATGAGGTTATAGCGCATGGCGTTCAGCTTGCCGGGGCTCTGGTCGAAATCGAAGGCGAGTAGGTGCTCGCCCTCCGTGTCGATATAGATGTCCCGGCCGTCGATCCTGGCGTACGCCACGCCTTCAGAAAAGCTTTCTGCCTTCTGGAAGCGGGGCAGGATGCGCCAGGCTCCGGTTTTATCCAAATACCCGTACAGGCCGTTCTTGGCTTTGGCCGCGGCGAGGCCAGCGACGAAGGGCTTCAGGTCGAGGAGGTCGGCTCGCCTGACAATCTGGCCATTCGCGCCCATAAGGCCGTAGAGGCCTGTCGTGTCGGCCGCAGTCTTGTAGGGAATCACGCCCGACGAAAAGCGGCTCGAGGGTTCGAATACGTAGGATCCAGGCTGGACGAGGACTGTGCCGGATTCGTATATCAGGCCCGTGGTGTTCTTGCCCCCCGAGATGATGGCCCTGCCTTCATGGAAGGCGGAAAGGAGGTTCCAGGAGGCCGAGGAACGCTCCGTGCCCGAGGCATCCCTGAACCCCAAACCTTCCTTGGTGACAAGAGGAACCATGCTTTCCACAGGCTCGCCGAGGGCTACGCTCGCTCCGAGTCCCCAGGATTGGGGCGCGCCTGAGGCGTCCACCAGGCCTCGGATACCGGTTCCGGTCTCCACGGGGTAGTAGAGGGTGGGCTTCTCCTCGTCGGCGAGCCAGGAGTCGTAGAACTCTCCTTCTTTCCAGACGGTATCCCATATGGAACCGTCGGCCTTGTAATAGGTTCCATATCCCTCTTGCTTTCCGTCTTTCCAGTATCCGACGCGCTTGCTCCCATCCGCGTACTCGTAGATGCCGAATCCGTTCATGCAATCGCCCAGCTTCGGGCCGGCTTTGAAGGGCGCTTGATAGATGGCGAGGCTCAGGGGGCGAATCTTCATGCTGCCCGAGGCAGTAACCCCGAGATCGGTCGAAAGCCATTCTTCGTAGTCCATCTCGTGCACCAGGCGGCCGTTTATGGAGAAGAGGAGCTTGTCCTTCTTGCGGAAGATGCCGAGGGTGTTCGCCGACTCGTACTTTTCCACGTTGGGGTTCTTCGTCCAGGGCAGGATGTCCGTTTTCTTGCCGGCCGCTACCCGCGCCAATGAAAAATGGCCGTCTCCCGAGACGAGGAAACGGAGCTGATCCTCGCCTCTCTTATCCACAACGATACCGTAGCCGTAGTCGAGATCGCCCGAGAGAAAGCGTATCCGCGCGAGGATGGCGAAATCCCTCGCAGGGTCGAATTCGAATCGCGTGGTGAGGCTATCGGCGAATCCTCGCTCCTCGTGGCTCAGGGTGTAGCCGGGCTCTGGTCTGCCCTGGGCGTCCCAGGAACCTTTGAGCGAGCCGGAAGACGAAAGCCAGGGCGCGCTAGCCTTGTCCAGAGGCGAATCATAGATGGTCTTGAAGCCGGGTTCCCGTTCCAAGGTTTCGCCCGAATACGGTCGTTCCGCGTATACAGCTATCCTGCGGATGACCACGGTCTGCTCGCCCCCGAAGATGACAGAAAAATTTCTGCTGTTCAGGCCCTCGTGCGCCAGGGATTTTACGCGGATGCCGCCTATGTAGAAATCCAGCCTATCGGCTTTTCTTTCCACCGCCAATTCGAGCTCTCCGGCGAGCGATAGTGCCGGGAGGCTCTCCTTGGGGACGATATCCTTGTAGACGCCGCCCAGGATGCGTCCTACGAAGAATTTCCTGTCGCCTCCGACAAACAGGATGTAGTAGTCGTTGTCAGTCTTCCAATCCCAGACCAATCCGACATAGCCGGATGGCCGCTCCGCCAGGCCCGGGGAAATGCGGGTTTCTATGCGGTAATCCTTTGTCCTGTCGAATTCCAGCTCAGTCTGGATGGCCCCTTCCATCCCCTTTTTCGTGCGCACTCGCAAGGCTCCGTCCACGAACTCGTACACGCCCGTCTCGTCCTCGCCGGCCAGGCCCGGATTCGATTTCTCGTCGAAAGCCATGCGCCACACCAGCCGGGCCTGGGCCCCTGCCAGGG
>DATCUA010000091.1:0-12446 GCA_036567645.1 Rectinemataceae bacterium
TCGATACGGAGAATCGGGCTTCCCCGACGAGCTCCTGGACGCCTACGGGATGTCCGTATCCGCGATCTCGCGCGCCGGAGCAGCCCTCGTCGGCGCCATTCCCGAGCACACCGGTTCCAAGGGAGCCGCGCATTGAGCGACAGCCGGCCCCTCGGGGTCGGTTAAAGATATCGCTAACCACAAGGAGGCTTATCGTATGAAAAAGGCATTGATCGCCGTGCTTATCCTCAGCCTGGCGGCGGGGATTCTATCTCTGGGCGCCCAAACACCAGAGAAGCCGCTCACCCTGCGCTACGCGCACATGAACCCCCCGAACAGCCCCAACGGACTCCAGGCCCAGTATTTCGCCGATAAGATTGCGGAGCGTACCAAGGGCGCGGTGAAGATCACCGTCTATCCCAGTTCCCAGCTCGGATCCATAGCCGAAATGGCCGAGCAAGTGTCCATGGGCACGATAGCCATGCACCACAACACCTACGGCGGGCTCCAGCCCCTCCTCGACGATCTCGGGCTTTTCGACACCCCCTTCCTGTACCGCGATGTCGACCATCTCCTCGCGGCTACCGATCCACGCAGCTCACCCGTGCTCAAGGAGCTCAACGCCAAGCTGATAGCCACCCGTAACGTCCGTATTCTCTATTCCTTCTACTTCGGCACCAGGGATCTCACTTCCAACAAGCCCGTCTACTCCCCCAAGGACCTCGCCGGCAAGAAGATCCGCGCCATTCCATCGGCCATCTACCTGGCGGCGGTGGAAGGAATGGGCGCAGTCGCCGTTCCCATAGACTGGGCCGAAGTCCCTGTAGCCCTGTCCACCGGCGTGGCCGACGGACAAGAGAACCCCGTTTCCACCCTCGTCACATCCAAGCTCTATGAGATCCAGAAGTACCTCATGCAGACCCACCACATCATGGGTTCGGAGCCTGTGGTCATCAATGAAAAGGTCTGGCAGAGCCTCTCCCCCGAAATCAGGAAGGTTTTCGAAGAGGTGGCCGTCGAAACCTGCAAATGGGCATCGGACTATGTCCGCAATAGCGAAGACAAAGATCTCCAGACCCTCAAGGACAAGGGCATGAAGGTCATCGGCCCGGCCGAGGGCCTCAAGATAGACGAGTTCCGCTCCTCGGTCATGGCTGTGGTCGACAAGCGCTTCGGCGCCAAGTGGGGCAAGTACTACGACCAGATCAGGGCGATAAAGTAGCGACTTCGCCCAAGAAAGGCGGGGCCCCGCGATCCGGTTCCCCGCCTTTTGCTTTTATGTAACATCCCGGAGGTCTATCGTGCGCAAAGTGAGCGGCGTCCTGGAATCCATCGCCATCGCCTTTCTTCTCGTCCTCATCCTTTCGGTAGGCACGCAAATTGTCATGCGCAACCTCTTCAATTCAGGCTCTATCGTCATAGAGGAACTCGCCCGCTTTTCCCTCGTCTCCCTGGTATTCCTCATGATCCCAGTCCTCACCTTCGGGAAAAAGCAGATCGTGGTGGATATCGTCCTCATGTACTTGCCCAAGAAAATCCGAAAGGTTTTCGACCTCGTCATACATCTGGTCGGCGCGGCATTCTCCGTATTCATACTCGTAGCGATCGCCATGATCATGCGGAGGAATTGGAACATACGCACACCAGCCATGCGAATGCCCAATATCATTTTCTATCTTCCCGTTGCCGCGGGCATCGTCTTCACTCTGGCCGGCTCGCTCTGGCATTTCATCAATACGCTCGAGTCCAAGGAGGTAAACGAATGAGCGGCGGTCTTATCATAGGCATATTCGTCCTCCTCATGCTCCTTGGCGTGCCCATCGCCATCTCCATGGTCGTACCAGCAGGCATCTACATCGTAGCGAGCCAGATTCCTATCACCACCGTCATACAGCGAATGGTCACATCCCTCAACTCTTTCCCCCTCCTGGCCGTTCCCCTCTTCATCTTCGCCGCCAACCTCATGAACAACGGAGGCATAACCGGCAGGCTCTTCGAGTTCTCCAAGCTCCTCGTGGGAAGGCTCAAGGGCGGCCTCGCCCAGGTCAACGTCATGGCCAGCCTCATATTCGCGGGCATATCCGGCGCCGCCCTCGCCGATGTAGGCGGATTGGGCAATATAGAGATCGATGCCATGAAAAAGCAGGGCTATTCCATGGAAGACTCTGCCGCGATAACCGCTGCTTCGGCCTCCATCGGCCCGATCTTCCCTCCCAGCATCCCCCTGATCATCTACGGGGCCGCTGCCGAAACGTCATCCATGCGTCTTCTCATGGCTGGCGTTTTCCCCGCTCTGGTCATCACAGGGGTTCTCATGACGCAGGTCGCCTTCTTCGCTCGAAAGAAGAATTATCCACGAGGCGTTGACCACAAGTTCACCTGGCCGGAGATTCTCAGCATAGTCAAGCGCGGCCTGCCTTCTGTCCTCATGCCCATCATCCTCATGGGCGGCATGCTATCCGGTTGGTTTTCCCCCACAGAAGTGGCGGCCGTAGCCATCGCCTACGCCATATTCCTGACTATCGTCTATAAGAGCTTCTCGGTGAAAGAGATAATCAAGGTCTGCAGAGAAACGCTCGTATCCACGGCATCAGTACTCTTTATCGTGGCGGCCGCGGCGATATTCGCCTGGACCCTCACGGTCGAACAACTCCCTCAACAAGTAGCCTCGGCCCTCTTGGGCATTTCCAAGTCTCCTGCAATCCTCCTCCTGTTCACCAACATCATCCTGATCATCGCAGGCATGTTCCTGGAGACAACGGCCGCCATCATGATCTTCACCCCCATACTCCTGCCTACTCTCCTGGCCGCTGGCATCAATCCCGTGCATTTCGGCCTGGTCATGGTCTTCAACCTGATGATAGGCATGCTCACTCCGCCCGTGGGCATGAGCATCTACATGCTCAGCCCCATAGCTGGCATCCCTGTGAACCGCCTCTTCAGGGCTGTAATGCCCTACCTGATACCCTTATTCATTGCCCTGATAATTCTGACATATGTTCCGGCCATATCGCTGTGGCTACCCACTATGCTCTATGGTTGAAAGCGCTCGGGCTCAAGAGCGCCGCGCGTTTTCCGGAAGTCCGGCTAGAGCGGCTCTCTGAATTCCCTTGGCGAGGAGGAATGGAATCGTGAACGAATATGCGAACCCGAACGGATATTTCCACAGGGTACAGGCCGAAACCCCCACCCGTTTCTGGATCAACAACCCCACCCTGGACCAGGCCCGCAAGGCCCTGGATGCCGGAGCCCAGGGTTGCACCACCAATCCCAGCTACGTGTCCAAGCTCTTTTCTTCCCAGGACGACATGCGTGTTGTGCGCCGTTTCGTCGATCTGCTCGTCCGCTACGAGAAGGACGATTCCCTCGTTGCCACCAAGGTGCAGGCCATGATGGTTGCCCGCATAGCCGACGCATTCCTCCCTCTCTACCGCTCCTCGGGCGGAAAAGCCGGATATGTCACCATCCAAGGCGATCCATTCCGCGAGACAGACGCCAAGGCTATCATAGACGAGGGCATGGAAAACCGGGCTCTCTCCGAGAACATCATGGTCAAGATACCTGTCACCGAGCCGGGTATCGAGGCAATATCCTATTTCGTATCCCGGGACGTTCCCACGATGGCTACCGAAGTTATGGGCATATCCCAAGCCATTTCCATATGCGAGGCCTATAAGAAGGCATCGGCCTCGAGCGGCAAGAGCCCTCTTTTCTATGTCACCCATATCACGGGCATACTGGACGATTTCTTCAAGGCATACGTCGCATCCAAGGGAATATCCGTCTCGCCCCAGGCCCTCAAGTGGGCGGGCCTCGCCGTAGCCAAGCGCGAGTACGCTCTCCTCAAGGCTCGCCGCTACCCTGGCACCATGATGGGCGGCGGAGCCCGCAAGCTGGAGGATTTCACCGAACTAGTTGGTGGTGATCTCAGTGTCACCATCAACTGGGAAGGCACAGCCGATACCCTCATCGAGGCCGACGGACCTGTCGTTCCCCGCGTGGACGAGCCCGTGGATCCCGCAATCATAGCCGAACTCCAGGCCGCGATGCCCGATTTCGTCCGCGCCTACGAGCCCGAGGGCATGAAGCCAATGGAATATTACGACTACGGCGGCGTGGAGCTTTTCCGCAACGCCTTCATGAAGGGCTGGAACCAGCTTCTCGCCCTCGTAGCCGAACGCAGGAGGTCCCTATAATGGCAGCGAGTTCCAAGCACCGCGGCAGCCTGTCCACCGACCCCAAGGTGTCGAGGGCAAAGGGCATACGCCGCGTCACCCTCACCTACGACACAGACAATATGATGTGCTACTTCTACATCGACAAGGGCGCCGAGCTTGCCGAACACACCCATCCCCAGTCTCAGATCGGCATCGTCATCAAGGGGAGGGTGGACTTCATCAAAGGCGATGGAGAAGTACTTGCGCTGAAAGCTGGAGACTCCTATTATTTCGCCCCGATGGACCCGCACGGCCTCAAGGCCCACGAGGAAGTCGAGCTCATCGAATGCTTCGCCCCGTCCAGGGACGATTACAAAGACTGACCCAGCAGTCCCGCGGGATTCGAGGAGCCGAGCCCTATCATGAACGCCGATATGTTCGAAGTGGAGGACAGTCGTCCTTCAGCCGTCTACGTGGTGATAGATAAAATCAAGAGCCTCCTCGTCCAGCAGAAACTCAAGCCCGGCGAGATGATCCCCAGCGAGTCCGTGCTCGCCGAAAGCCTCAAGGTTGGCAGAGGCTCGGTTCGCGAAGCCCTCAAGATTCTATCGGCCTATGGCGTCATCGAAATCCGCCGCGGGACCGGAACGTTCATTTCCAGCGCCTCCAACCGCCGCCTCTTCGATCCTTCCCTCTTCCAGATACTCGTCCAGGACCGCGACTACGCCCTTCTCACCCAGGTGCGTCATATATTGGAAGAGGGCATCGTCAAGCTGGTCATCCAGTCGGCCACCCCCGAAGACCTCGCCCAACTCGAACAAGCCGCCGCGCTCTTCCTCGAAGAGCTGGCATCGGCTTCGCCCTCACCAGAAGCGGCCAAGCATAGGGATATAGAGTACCATCGGCTATTGGGAAAGCTTTCGCATAACCCGATCATCGAAAATATCTATAATTTCGTCATCGAACTCTTCGCCCCAACCATCAATCCGATACACAAGGGAGTCTATGAAGCCCACCGGGATCTCCAGGCTGCCATCGAGGCCAGGGACGAAGCCCTCGCCGTCTCCTGCGTAGCGCGCCACACCGACATCTGGGTTGCCTCGCACGCGGAGGCGAGTAGCCGCTAATCGACCGGGCTAAGCCCGCCCTAACATACGCCCCTCGCACCGCCTCCCCAGTATCAGCTCCCAGTACCCCACGTCGATCCAGCGCCCGAACTTGAACCCCACCTCGCTGAAGTGGGCCGCTTTCCCGAACCCCAGATCCTCGTGCAGGCGGACGCTCCCGTCGTTCGGCAGAGCGATGACGGCCATGATCGCGTGGACTTCGGGATCTTCCGCCAAGGCTTCCAGAAGGCAGCCGAGCAGCTGCCAGCCGATCCCCCTTCCGGTTTCGCCAGGCTTTACGTAGACCGTGTCTTCCACCGTGTGCCTGTAGGCTGCCCTCTCTTTCCACTGACCCGCGTAGGCGTAGCCGAGGATCTCGCCGCGCGAGACATACACGATCCATGGATGGGATTTCATTTTTTCTCGGATTCGTCCGCCCATCTCCTCTACGGAAACGGCTTCCTCCTCGAATGATACGGCCGTGTTCAGAACGTAGTGGTTGTAGATAGCCGCAATCTCAGCCGCGTCGTTCTCCGTCGCTGGGCGGATCATCGCATATCCCATGGTCACTCCTGCCCGAAGGGCTCGGCATAAGCGGGATAAAACCGCCGCGCCCACGTCTTCTTCAGCTCGCGCTCGGCCCCTGCTCTTTCGGAGCCCTCAAATCCAGGCCAGGATTCCCGCGAAAAGGATCATGGCAAGGGCGTCCGCACCAACCAGGGAGCCTATCACTCTGCGCTGTGCGGCCTGCTTCCAATCGTAGGCGAAGTTGGCCATAAGGAAGAAGGGTATATAGACCGTGACGAAGACGGGGAAGGCTCCCCACCAGGGGTAGACCCAGATACAGGATGATTCAATTCCATCGTCCGATCCCTCCCTCGCCTCTGGCCGCACGGCCAGGTGGTAGATGAAACCCCTTCGCCCGTCGTGCCCCGCCAGGATCACCCCGACAACCTCGTCCTCATCCTTAGCCACGAAGCAGGTATTCGGATTCCTGGCCAGGTAGGCCCTGATGCCTTCTTCCGAATCGTCGAGGTTGTTCAGTCCCATACCCGGCGTGTGGAGCCACAGATCGAGCACGGAGCGGTAGTCGGCCATGATGAACAGCGAAATGGAATACATACTACTGTTTTACTCTGCCCGCATTCCGCCGAGAAGGCCAGCGGCTGGTACGCTAGTGGCTGAAGAGCCGCTCCTGTCTCTTTCAATACCCTCGTATCAAAGCCTTGTACCAGTCCCAGTTCTGCGCGGCCACATACGCCGCCAGGCTCGACGAAGGAACGTGTATCGAAACCAAGTCCCACCGGGGCGGGAAGGGTGAGCCTCCCAGGTTCGGCGGAACGGTAGCCTTTACTGTGATAGTCTTGAGATCGGGGCACGGATTGAAAGCGTGGTGGAGCACGCTCCGTATCGTGGAGGGAAGAACGAGACACTCCAAGCTCGCTCCTGTAAAAGCCTCGTCCTCTATCGCCAAGACCCCTTCCGAGATTGTCAGGTTTTTCAGGCCTGTACAGTGCAAGAACGCGGTCGGCCCAACGGTGGTGATATTACCGGGGATGACGAGGTTGTCGAGCTTTTCGCAGAGCCCGAAGGCCTGCTCTCCGATCACCGTCCTCGCCTGGCGAGGCAATTGAAGCCTGCTCAAATTGGAACAGCCGTGAAATGCCCACTCGCCTATCTCCCTCAGCTGGTCGGGGAGGACGAGATTGACGAGTCCGACGCAATTTTCGAAGGCGAAATCGCCTATCGATACGAGGGTCTGGGGAAGATTGACCTGCCTCAAGGCTCCGCAGCCCTGGAAAGCGTTGTCTTCAATGGTGCGGATACCCTCTCGCAGGGTAACCCTTTCCAGGGCGGAACAGCCGTAGAAGGCCCGGAACCGGATAACCCCCGTCCCGCCTATGGTGACAGCCCTCAGGCCGGAGGAATCCCTACAGAGGAACTCGCCAAGGGATACGACGCTGTCCGGGATCAGGAGGCTCTCGAGTCCAGGGCAATCGGCGAAGGCTTCCCGTCCAATGCCCATCAAGCCCTGTGGCAGATCTATAGCGATTGGGGCGTCGAGTCCCCTGAAGGCCGCCTCCCCCACATAGAGGAGAGAAGAAGGCAACTCAAGGGTTTCCAGGCTGGAACAGCCGCGGAATGTCTCCTTTTCTATTCTCGTCACGCCCTCGGGAATGGAGATGCTTACCAAAGAAGAGCAATCGGCGAAAGCGTAGCTCCTCACGTTCCTCACAGACGCGGGAATGGCGAGATCCCTCAGGCTCGCGCAGCCCTCGAAGAGCGAAGCAGGAATCTCGGCAAGACCCTCAGGCAGTCTGATCTCCGTAAGGCTCGCGCAGTCCTGGAAGACGGACGCCTCGACAGTGCGAAGCACGGAAGGTAGCTCGATGGATTCGAGCGCAGCGCATCCAGCGAACGTCGATGCCAGTAGTATCTGACAGCTATCTGGCAGGTCTATCGTCGACAAGCTCGAACAGCCCTGGAAGGCCTCCCAGCCGATATAGGTGACACCCTCTGGGATATTCACCGATACAAGCCGGGTGCAGTCCTTGAAAGCCTCCGCCCCGATGCTGTTGATGGTATCGGGCAGAACCACTTCTTCGAGCATGTCGAGCCCCATAAAGGCCCCGCGATCCAGGTAGATGACGGGCTTGCCCTCTTTTTCGGAAGGGATAACCAGTTTCCTGCATTCCGCGGCGTCATCCCCCGCTTTCACGGAATACGCATTGAACTGGAACATGTAGGTAAAGCTGAGCGCCGTGTCCGGCTGGAAATCCTCCGGAGCGGTTGCCAAGCCCAGATCCTTCTTGACCTTGGGCACGATCGCAGTCTTGGGCTCTATCTTCTGCGGCGGCTTGACGATGATCTGAGAGGAAACCGGCGCAAGAACGGAAATTCCGAACCACAATGCCGACACGAAGGCGATGCCGCGCGAGCTGACCATGTCCTACCCCGTTTTCTCAATAATGCCTTATCATTGCGCCGTTTCGCCCCGCTGTAAAGCGAGGCCGTGGGCGGCGCTCTGTCCGGCGCGGCCCCTCCCGCCGTAGCCTGCCCCGGCTAGACCTCCAGTACTCCCCTGAACCCGCGCACCCCGTAGTACGAAGACGCCCCGTTGTGATAGGTGAACACCCTGCCGTATCGGCGATCGCAGAATAGCGCTCCCCCGAGCCGCCGCACCTCGGCAGGCGTCTTCACCCAGCTCGAGGTCTTCAGATCGAACTCTCCCAGGCCCTGCAGGAATCGGTACTGTTCCTCGGTCAACAGCTCTATCCCCATGGCCGCGGCCAGGTCGACCGCCGTCGTCTCCGGCTTGAAATCCTTCCGTTCCTCCAAGCCTTCCCTGTCGTAACAGATGCTCCTCCGGCCCTTGGGACTCTCCGATGCGCAATCGAAAAAAAGGATTCGGTCGCTCGCCTCATCCAAGCCGACAGCGTCCGGCTCCCCGCCCGTCCTCTCCATCTCCGAGAGGGACCAGAGCTTCTCCGGCCAAGCCTTCAGCCGTTCGTGCACCCATTCCCAATCCAGGCCCCTGTGGCGGCCCATATTCGCCTCGAACCGCGCCCGAAATAGCTCGATGAGCGTCACGGTCTGCGCCATATCCAGGATTCTCGCTCCTCCCATACTCGTCCTCCGTGCAGCCATCCGTCTCGGGGCGGGTTCCGTCCCGCCCCCTTGGGCATACTCCCGGCATTTCCTCTCCCCGGGCCTTGCTACTTCTAGTATCGGCCATGCGATCAAGCGCGCTAAACCACAAATGTCGTAGGATAAATGTGCTTAACTTGCACATAAGTCCTTTGACTTTTGTGTAATACGGGTATAGAATCAACACCATGGAAAGAAAGAGCCTAGCCGACCTCCTCGCCTGGCGGGAAAAGCCGGGAAGGAAACCGCTCGTGCTGCAAGGGGCTCGCCAAGTCGGCAAAACTTGGATCCTCAAGGAGTTCGGACGTAGAGCCTACTCGAGCGTCGCATATATCAACTTCGAAGCCAACCCGAGGATGACCTCCCTGTTTTCCTCCAGCTTGGAAACGGAAAGGCTCCTCGCCGGCCTGCGAATCGAAGCCGGATGCCCCATCGACCCGGGTAAAACACTCATCGTTTTTGACGAAGTGCAGGAGAATCCCAGGGCTTTGACGTCGCTCAAGTACTTCGCCGAAAACGCCCCCGAATACCATCTCGTCGCGGCCGGTTCGCTTTTAGGCGTCGCGATGCATAAAGGAAGCTCCTTCCCGGTTGGTAAAGTGGATTTCCTCGGCCTCCATCCGCTCTCTTTCGAGGAGTTCCTCTGGGCGCTGGGAGAACAGGCCTTGGCCGATCTCATCCTACGGCGCGATATAGCCATGATGGAAGCCTTCCGCGACAAGCTCATCGAATACCTGAAATACTACTTTTTCGTGGGCGGCATGCCTGAATGCGTAAGTTATTTCGCCGCCACGCGTGACGCTGCCGGAACGAGGGAAATCCAGCTTGAGCTCCTGGACGCCTACGAGAGGGATTTTTCCAAGCACGCCGATGCGGCCGCGGTTCCGCGGATCAGGGCGGTATGGAACTCTATCCCGGCCCAGTTAGCCAGGGAACAGCGTAAATTCACCTATGGCCTCATCCGCCAGGGCGCCCGCGCCCGCGAGTACGAGCTCGCGATCCAATGGCTCTGCGACGCCGGCCTTTTCTATAAAGTCCACCGAGCGTCAAAACCAGGCATCCCCTTGCGGGCATATAGAGAAGACTCCACCTTCAAGCTCTTCATGCTCGACACGGGCCTGCTCGCCGCCCATGCCCGCATTCCCCTGAACTCCCTCCTCGCCGGATCGGCCCTCTTCACCGAGGCGAAAGGCGCTCTCACAGAGCAATATGTCGCCCAGGAACTCCACCTTCGGCCAGAAATAGACCTCTTCTACTGGTCGAGCGACACATCCGGATCCGAAGTCGATTTCCTGGTCCAGAGCGGCGAGTCGATATACCCCATCGAAGTAAAAGCGGCTGAAAACCTCCAAGCCAAGAGCCTCAAGGCCTTTCGCGACAGGTTTTCCCCGCCCCGCTCTATTCGCGTTACACTCTCCCCCTACCGCGAGGAATCCTGGCTGACGAATGTGCCTTTGTACGGGTTGTTCGGGTGGGGGTGAGGTATTCGCTATGATAGAAAATAATTTTACAATCGACAAGCATGACGTTAAAATTGAGTTACTAACAAATATTAATCAGATATTACTTCAATAAAGCCTTAAGCATCGAATTTTCACATAGGAACTAGAAATTTTGCAGCCAAAAATTCCTTTATTATTCAGAAAAATAGAACGTACCGTAGTAGTCAGTTGAAAACCATGGCCGCTGGCTTCCCGAGGTAACGCGAGTAACTTCTGAGCCGATATTATCAAAAACCTTCCTGATCTCAAGTTTCGGTATCAGGATGTTCCTAATGAATGAAGCGGCGAAAGGACTATTCCGAGAATTGTAGCCGTCCGAAGCAGTGTTGCCCGGAGCGGTAGAATATACAGGAATCGATGATTTCGGAAGGTTTGGCTCTACTGCCAAGCCTCTCTCCCCTGTCGACCGACTCCCGAGGAGTGGGTTATCCCGGCAAGCATCTAAAACGATGATATTCAAATCACAATTGGCGTATCGCATATAATCTAACAAAAAACCAACTGGTATCGCTCGATACTTCAGTTCAAATGCCTGTGAATAGCTACTATCTACAGGAATTAGGTAATTTTCATTATTATACTGAACTCCGTGACCTGCGTAGTAGAACAATCCTACATCAGCACCGTTTAGATTCCGCCCAAAATCGATAATAGCGTTCTCTATCTGTTCCTTATTTCCATCAATAACTTTGCTAACCGAAAAGCCCAGATCGGTCAACCTTGCGGATATATCCATTGCATCATTCATAGGAGTTCGCAACGTTGCCGTTGTTTGATAATTCATATTTCCGATGACGAGAGCAACCTTCTTTTTGAATGCCGTATTCTTTGTGGTTACTTCAAAGGAAGGAATCTGGTAATCACTCCCACGCATCCATACGGCAAGACTTTCCTTGTCAGCGCGGATTCTATTCTTAGCTTGGTCGACTGCCTTTTTCAGGGATTCCCCGTACTTTATAGAAATATTATCTCCGCCAATCCAATAGGTAATACCTTCCGACTGGCCAGAACCAACAAACCTTTTTTTATTACCGGCTAAATCAGATAATTCGATTGCCACATTACTTTCGATACTTGCTCTACTACGCGGGAGAAATACCGAAATCGTAGTCGCAAGAGATCCAATTATCGCATCTACGAGACTAAACGTAGATTGATAATTATCAATATTGCCTAGCAGAAAGAGGCCTAGTCCAGAATATGCAATTACTTGTCCATACATCATCTGTGTTTTTACGGTAATGCTTTCTACCGTAACTCTGACCTTTAGACCTTTACCGGTTCCTGTAAAAAGATTATTCTGTATGTCATTTTTTATAGACTGTTCAAGAAGCGTCAATGTTTCCGCTTTCCTATATTCGCTAGGGATTCTTGTTGATTCAAAATCCACATAAATGTCTGGGTTTGCCGTCAACCGTTCGAAGCTACTGTCATAAGCAGAATATGGAATCGGGCCTGTCGTACATCCAAGACAAAACGCTATGAATAGGATTAAACAAATGCACTGCTTCTTCATGATCGCCTCCACGCTTAAGCGGACGCTCTCTATAAAATGCACAAATAAAATTTAGATAATGTATAATTGTTTATTAGGCCAGCGATATTGTCAAGGTTTATATCATCAGCAAAGATTAGAGGCATCTATCTTTGTTGCTGTACTTGTACTCATGGTACAAAATTTTTTTACGGTTACAGACTCCATGTTCAGCTAAAAGTAGTAGCAGCAAAGACCATTGGATCATTATTCTGGATATGTGGTTCGTTCTCTCTCTCAGATCTTCTTCCTCAAACTCCCGCCCTTGATCGCGTCTATGGACACGGAGATTATCAGCACCGAGCCGATCACCACCTGCTGCCAGAAGGAGGGGATGTTGAGCATGACCATGCCGTTGTTCAGGGTGCATAGAACGAGGACGCCGAAGAGGGTACCCACTATGGTGCCGCGGCCGCCTGCGAGGCCTGCGCCGCCAAGGATTACGGCGGAGAGAGCCTGCATGTTGATGTCGCCCGCCGCCTGGGGAAGGGCCGCTCCAGTCTGGGCCGCGAGAAGGAGG
>DATCUA010000092.1:0-18502 GCA_036567645.1 Rectinemataceae bacterium
GAGCCAGACGGTGGCTTCGGTGGATCTAGCCCAAGCCCTTGACAAGGCAGGACGGGAATCCGGGACTCGGGCGAAGGTCCATATCAAGATAGATACGGGGATGCATAGGCAAGGTTTCGACTCAGGAGAGCTCGAATGCGCGGCGAAGCGCCTGGCGGCCATGCGGGGCATATGCTGGGAAGGAGCCTATTCCCATTTCGCGGAGTCGGACGCCCCCGACAAGAGCTTCAGCCTCCTGCAGATGGAGCGATTCTCCCGCGCCTTGGGCATCCTCGGCGCGGCCGGGATAGATGTCGAGATCGCCCATATAGCGAATTCCGCGGCCATTCTCGAAATCCCGGGCTCCGCCTTCGACATGGTTCGGCCCGGTATCATTCTTTACGGGCTTTCCCCGAACGGATCCTCTTCGCCCGAAGGCTTTGCGCCCGTTATGAGCCTGCGAGCCCGCATAGCGGCTATCCGTGCAGTAGGGGAGGGCGAAGGGGTGGGCTATGGGCTCACCCACCGAGTCCTAAAACCCAGCCGCCTGGGGCTCCTCCAGGTAGGGTACGCGGATGGCTACCCGAGAATAGTATCGAACCGAGCCCAGGTTTTTCTGCGCGGGAGGAGGATCCCCGTCGTCGGGAGGATCTGCATGGACCAGACCATGATCGACATAACGGATATGCCCGAAGCCGCTCTAGGGGACGAAGCCATCCTCTTCGGGATTCCCCAGCTACCTGCCTCGGAGCTGGCTTCCTTGGCGGGAACCATAGACTACGAGATAACCTGCGGCATCTCTCCCCGGGTGCCCAGGATCTACACGGAGTGAAGGCCATGGATGAGCATTTCCGCAAGTACCACGCTCTCGGCAACGACTACCTCGTCGTGGATCCGGGCCTCCTCCCATTTTCGCCCTTGCCCGATGCGGTCAGGATGATCTGCGAGCGCACAACGGGAGCCGGCTCGGACGGAATCCTCCTCGGCCCTCTGCCGCCGTATTCCGAATCTGAGGGCTTTGGTTTGAGAATCTTCAATCCGGACGGGTCGGAGGCGGAAAAGAGCGGAAACGGCCTGCGAATCTTCTCCCTCTACCTGGCCGAGGCGGGGTACGTCTCTCCGGGCAGGCGGTTTTTCGTGCGCACCGCGGGCGGGACAGTAGCCTCTGTCGTGGAATCCTTAGCTCCCCCCAGCATCCTCGTCGACATGGGCGAGCCATCCTTCGAGCTTCCCGCAGGCGCCTCCGGTGCGGCCGAGGCGATACCTCAGCCGCGCGAACTCATTCAGCGCGAACTGGATCTAGGCGGCGAGCGCCTCATCGCCACCTTCGTATCGATGGGCAATCCGCACTGCGTGATCTTCGTGGACGAACCCGAACCAGAACTCGCCCGCCGCCTCGGACCCATCGTCGAACACCATCCCCTCTTTCCTAACCGCACCAATGTCCAATTCGCGAAGGTCCTCGATCCGCACAGGATGAGGATAGAGATTTGGGAACGGGGAGCCGGCTATACCCTGGCCTCGGGATCTTCATCCTGCGCAGCGGCTGCTGCTGCCCGGAGGCTCGGTCTCGTCGCAGGCAGGGTAGTCGTCCAGATGCCGGGAGGGGAGCTTTCGCTCGACCTCTCCTCCCCTTCGATCACGATGAGGGGGCCGGCGGTCCAGGTGTACCGGGCTGCCTTTTCTCCCGCCCTCCTTGCGCGCCTAGCCGAACTCGGCGCCCTGGGGCCGGAAGCTGCGGAGAGGGGAAAAGGGGTATGAGGCCGCTTCCCCTCGTCGACGACAGGGCCCTCGCGAGCCTCGGAAGGCAGACGAGCTTTTTCGTCGACCTGGATATCCTCGAAAAGAACCTCGCCGACATGAGAGCCATCATCGGGCCCGGAGTGAGGCTCGCGGCTGTCATCAAGGCGGATGCCTACGGCCACGGAGCCCTGCCCGTGGCCAGGCTCCTGGCGGAAAAGGGAGTGGATATCCTAGCCGTTGCCACCCTCTCAGAGGGAATCGAGCTGAGGAAAGCATTGCCTCAAACCGAAATCCTCGTCATGGGCCATACTCCCGGATACCTGATGCCTCTGGCGGTGCGCGACCATCTCGACCTTACGATATTCGACCTCGAGAGCGCCCGCATCCTCTCGAGCCTGGCGCCTAAAGATCGGAACGCTCACGTCCACATAAAGCTGGACACCGGCATGAACAGGCTCGGTATAAAAGCCTACGAAAAGCCAGCCGAGCTCATAGCCGAAATCGCCGCCCTGCCTGGCATAGAAATCCGAGGGGTGTTCACCCACCTGGCTCTGAGGAACAGGGAATCCGACATGGAGCAATTCGCTCTTTTCGAGCGGATATTGAAGGAGTTGGAAAGGCTCGGCGTCGATCCTGGGCTTCGTCACATCTGCGACTCCATTGGCACGGTCCGCTATCCTGAATTCAGGATGGACATGGTGAGGGTGGGGGCGGCCCTCTTCGGGGTGAGACCCTTCCGGATGGGTCCCGAATACGACGCCTACCATTTCCCCCAGGTGGGGAGCTTCCTTACGCGCATTGCGCGGCTCCGCTTTATTTCCGAGGGGGAGATGGTGTCCTACGACGACTCCTGGAAGGCTCCCCCGGGGGGTAGCCTCATCGCCACTCTTCCCGTGGGCTACGCCGACGGATATCCTCGCCAGTTCGCAAACAAGGGCTATGTCCTCATCCGAGGTAAAAAAGCCCCAGTCGTGGGACTCGTGTGCATGGATCAGCTCATGGTCGACGCGAGCGGTATAGAGGGGGCGAGGGAGGGCGACGAGGTACTCCTTTTCGGCGGGCAGGGCATCGATCTGGCAGAAGCCTCCAGCTGGGCTTCGCTGAATCGGAACGCCCTGCTCTGCGGCATCGGAAAGCGGGTTCCTCGCATATACAAGAGGAATGACCGCCTGGTGGAACCTGGAGCGGCCTCTGCGGGGGCCGAAGTATCATAGGATAGGGATTGGATTTCAGGCTCTATCGATGCCGATCGCAGCCTTCCGGGCGCCAGCCTATCGGGCGCTTCGGCTCAGCAAGGAAACAAGGAGAAAGTGATGGACGAACGCGGACTCTTGGACTACGCCGAATCGATACGGCCCTGGCTTTCCGCATTGCGTCGGCGCCTCCACGCCATACCCGAGCCCGGCGACGCCGAGCACAAGACGCAGGCCGAGATCTGCTCGGTCCTGGACAGCCTCGGCATCCCCTACGAGCGCCGCCGAACCTCTGTAGTGGGCTACATCGAAGGAGGAGCGCCGGGTCCCCTGGTGGGCCTGCGCGCGGACATGGACGCCTTGCCGGTGCAGGAACCCGAGGACAGGCCCTATCGGTCTACCCATCCCGGGATGATGCACGCCTGCGGCCACGATGCCCACATGACCTGCGCCCTGGGAGCGGCGAGGTATTTTTCCGAGCGCGCAGCAGGGCTTGCCGGCTCGGTGCGCCTTCTCTTCCAGCCAGCCGAAGAAACCGATGGAGGGGCCGCCAAAATGATAGCCGATGGCTACCTGGAGAATCCAAGGGTCGACTACGTCGTGGGCTGCCATGTCATGCCCTACCTTCCGCCAGGCCATGTCGAGATCAAAAAGGGAGCCCTCAACGGGTCGTCAGATAAGCTGGAAATCAGAGTGTTCGGCAAGTCCGGACATGCCGCCTACCCGGAAACGGCCATAGACGCGATCATGATAGCCTCGAAGGTGGTGGACGGGATTCACAGCCTCGTCTCGCGCACAGTATCCCCCCTATCAGAAGCGGTCATAACCATCGGCACCATCGAGGGCGGTACGCGGAACAACATCATCGCCGACGAGGTGCGGATGACAGGGACGATCCGCACTACTGATCCTGCCGTGAGGGCCGAGCTGGCCTCGAGTCTCCGCTCAGTGGTCCAAGGCATCAGTGCCGCGTTCGGCGGCTCGGGCGAGGTGAACATAGTTCCCGGCTATGCCGCCCTTATCAACCACGACTCGGTCGTGGAGCTCGTGGCGCGCGAGGCCGAGGCCCTCTTCGGCACTCATGCTGTCCACTGGAAGGAAAAGCCCAGCTTGGGCGTGGAGGACTTCTCGTTCTTCCTCATGGAGCGTCCTGGGGCCTTCTACCACCTCGGATGTGGACTGCCCGGAGGCTCGGGAGCCCTCCACTCGCGCGAGTTCGACATAGACGAGGCCTGCCTTCAGGCCGGTGTAGCCCTCCACGCCGCCGTGATACTCGGCCTCATGGAAAAGAAGCCCTGATGCCCGCGTCATTCCCCTCGTCCCGGCCCGATGCGGGCGCTCCAGGCTGGGTTCGGACGCCCGGATCGAGCTACAGCGCGCTATCCGCGCCGTACAGAGTAAAACCTTCTGCTCTCAAGCGGGGCGACAAGCTTTCGCTCGTAGGCCCCTCGGGCTCCACAGCCGACAGAGCGAGGGTGGATGCTTCCATCGAGGCTCTCGAGAGCATGGGATTCCGCGTCCATCCGGGAACCCATTGCGCCGATGTCTACGGCTACCTCGCAGGTTCGGATCGGGATCGCGCTTCGGATTTCATGGAAGCTTTCCTCGATCCGGAGACGAGGGGCGTCGTCTGTCTCAAGGGCGGATATGGGGCAATGCGCATCCTGCCGTATCTCGATTTCTCCGCCATCGCGGCCCACCCCAAGGCCTTCTGGGGCTATTCGGATATCACGGCCCTCCATCTGGCCCTGGGAAGGGAGGCTGGGCTCTGCACGATCCACGGCCCCATGCCCTCCTCGGACATGGTTCCCGAATTTCCCCCTGCCTCGCGTGAATCGCTCGAAGACGCCCTGTTCGGAACCGCCTTCCCGCGCAAGATCGAAAATCCCGACGGCTCCCAGCTTGTCTGTATCGTGCCCGGAGTAGCCGAAGGCGAAATGGTAGGCGGCAACCTCTCCCTTGTCGCATCGACCATGGGCACGCCCTGGCAGATCGATCCAGAGGGCAAGATCATACTCCTGGAAGATATAGACGAGGCCCCCTACCGGATCGACAGGATGCTCTGCCAATTGGCGCTCGCCGGGGTTTTCGAGCGATGCGCCGGAATCGTGGCCGCATCTTGGACGCGCTGCGTCCCCGGAGAGGGCAAACGAACCCTCTCCATACCCGAAATCTTCGAGGACATCGTGGCTCCAGCAGGAAAGCCCCTGGTGATGGGGCTCGCGGCTGGACATTGCTCGCCTTCCTTGAGCCTTCCTCTCGGCGTTGCCTATCGGCTGGACGCATGCGCGTGCGAGCTGAGCCTCCTCGAATCGCCTTGGGCCTAGGGCTGCGAGGAGGCGGCAGCCACCAAGGCTTTGAAGATGCCCAGGAAGGGCTTGTGGTTCAGGGCCAAGGCCTCGGGATGGAACTGCACCCCGAGGAGGAAGGCTCCATCGAGCGCCTCGATCGGCTCGAATGCCTCAATCGCCCCGTCCGATGCCCACGCAGTCGCCCTCAATCCTGAGCCGAGCCTATCTATCAGCTGATGATGACTCGAGTTGACGCGGATAGAACTCGTGCCCACGGCTGTAGCCAGGATAGAGCTCTCGCTGACTCGAATCGAGTGGAAAAGCCTGTCCAGGGGATAGCCCTCCAGCCTGTGGGCCTTGCTTCCCTGCCTCAAGCTCGCGTCCTGGAAGAGGCTGCCACCCGAGGCGACGTTGATGAGCTGGAAGCCCCTGCAGATGCCGAGGATGGGCTTACCTTCTTTCCTTGTCGCGGCCAGGAGGGCTAGCTCCCAGTCGTCCCTTCTGCGGTCGAAGAGGCCGAGGCCGGGCATGGGATCCTGGCCGTAAAGCTCTGGATCGAGATCCTTTCCACCCGAGAGGAGGAGGGCGTCGAAATTGTCGACATAGCCGCTCGCTTCCTCTCTTTCTCCGATCGGAAGGACGAGGGGGATGCCCCCGGCCAATGAAACCGATCTGCAATAGCGTTCGCCAACGCAGAAGTAGTCCGATGTGCCCTGCCTATCGGAAAAGCTCGTGATGCCGATACGGGGTTTGAAGTCCATCCGAAGCTCCTCGTCGAAAAGTGTACCCTGAACCGAGCTCGTGTTCCAGGTTCCGCGCCCAGAGTCGATCCGGTGCCATGGCCGTGGCACGCCCATACGTCAGCGCTGTCGAGGCGCGGCACTTTACCAACGCCTGCCCATCCTGTACCCTTGGGCATGGTCCCGAACTCCCACTGCTCGATAGAAGCCGGAAGGCTCAAGCTCGACGGCCACGACGTTGCCGAACTAGCCCAAAAGCACGGCACGCCCCTCTACCTCGTTTCGGAGTCCCTCGTTCGGGAGCGTTGCGCTGCCATCCGGGCCTCCTTCCTGGAAAAATACCCGGGCACGAGAGCCGTCTACGCTTCCAAGGCCTTTCAGACCTTGGACATGTGCCGCATCACGACCCAGGAAGGACTGGGCTTGGATGTCGTATCCGGAGGCGAGCTCTACGCCGCTCTGAGAGCCGGAGTGGATCCGAGTGCAATCGTTTTCCACGGCAACGCCAAGCCCCCCGAGGAGCTGGAGTACGCCATACGCTCGGGCGTCGGCAGGATCGTCAGCGACAACCTTCAGGAAGTCGCCCTCGTCGATAAGATCGCGGCTTCGATGAATAGGCGCCAAGCCCTGCTCTACCGGATAACCCCCGGTGTGGACTCCCACACGCATCGCTTTATCTCGACGGGGAGCCTGGATTCCAAGTTCGGCATACCTCTGGATCGGAGCGTTTTGGGTGACTACCTCGACAATGCCATGAAGGCCCCCCACATCGACTTCAAGGGCTTCCATTTCCACATCGGCTCTCAGCTCCTCGACAACTTTTCCCACATCGCCGCTGCAGGTGTGGCCCTCGACCTCGTCGCCAGGTTGCACGCGGAGCGAGGCTTTGCGGCGGAGGAGCTAATCATGGGCGGAGGCTTCGGTATAGACTATCTTCCCGAGGATTCGGCGCCTCCCCTGTCCTACTTCCTCGATCCCCTCATGGAACTGGCCGCCCGGAAGATAGCCGAGGCGGGAATCCCCATGCCTCGTATCTGCATCGAACCAGGGCGCTGGATCGTGGGCGAGGCCGGCATCACCATCTATACGATCCGATCCATCAAGGAGATTCCGAGGCTCCGCACCTACCTGGGCGTGGACGGGGGCATGGCCGACAACATCAGACCCGCACTCTACGGAGCCAAGTACCACGCCCTCATAGCCGATCGAGCCGACATCGCCCCGGATGGGGTCTACACGATCGCGGGTCGCTGCTGCGAATCGGGCGACATTCTCATCGAGAACATAGCCCTTCCCGGGCCTCGCGAAGGAGACCTGGTCGCCGTGTTCTCCACGGGAGCCTACAACCACTCCATGGCCTCCAACTATAATCGCTTGCCCCGCCCGGCGGTCGTTATGACGAGCCCGGGAGAGGCCCGGCTCTCCGTCCGCCGGGAGACCTATGAGGATCTGGTCTCGAGAGAAATATAGGGGCTCGTAACGCGGGCCATACGCAGAGGATTTCTTGTAAGGCGAATGCATTTGGCCGGTGCTCGCTATTGACCCCAGGGGTTTCTGCCGATATACTCGTATCAAAGTTTGCGCCTTGTCCATAGGGCAATTCGGCGCGCATTATTAAAAGTACCCGCGGATCTTCGCGGGGCGGGAGAGAAAGATGAAAAAGTTCGTACTCGTGTCCTTGTTTGCGCTCGTGGGTCTTGGGATGGTTTCGGCTGCGTCCAGTGGCACGCTCGATCTCTCTGCGACTGCGTCATCGGTACTCGAGTTGACTCTCCCAGGTGATTTTACCGGCACTATCGACGATAACAGCGCCGGTACCGTAAATACCTGGAACATCGGAAACGTAGTAGTGAAGAGCAATCACACCGGATGGACCATCTCGATTTCCTCGGCAAACGCCGGACTGCTCAAGAATGGCAGCGTGGACTCTATCGACTACAAGATGACCCTCGGGTCTCTTGTCACTAACAATGAACTGAGTTCCACCTGGACCAGCTCCGCTCAGGGAAAGACGCCGAAGGCTGGTACAAGCTACGCCTTGTCCATCAGCTTCACGCCGAGCACAACTACGTATTTCGCCCAGGGCACCTATACGGATACCCTGACCGTGACCCTGACCGGCAACTGAAACGGCGCAAGACAGGACAAGACAACCGGCGGGACTGATCCCGCCGGTTTTCTTGGAAATCGTGGTTTGCCGTGGGAACCTGTTGACAGCCGTTCCCCGAGTGGCGATAATACAAGCAAGTATAGCTGGGATATGGCCGAAAGGCGATTCTCGGCTTTAAAACAAAATTGCCTGTCCAGGACAGGAAAGATGGATGGAGGTCCATATGAAAAAGTTCGTGGTCGTCTTGCTCGCTTCTCTCGCTCTCGTCGGGATGGCTGGAGCCGCTGAAACCAGTAATGGCCAGCTCGTGGTCAATGGCACGGTGACTGGCTACACGCTTCTCTCCGTGACCAATTCTCCGATTACGGTAACCTTTGCCGGAACCGGAGCCGCTGGCACGGCTAACAGGGATGCTAGCCTGAACTTGAAGGCAAACAGGCCCACATGGACCATTACCTTCCACTCGGCCAGCGGCGGGCTGCTCGTCTCCGAGAATGTCGAAGCTTCGAGCAAGATACCCTACTACCTGCAGGTGGTTCCGGGTACGCTTCCTTCGGGCATGACACTGACCAATGGCCTGTCAGCTGCTAATACCCAGCTGACCGAGGATAAGACGGTCGCCGCTACGGCAGCCGGAAGGACTCCGAAGGCCGGGATCGATTTCACGCTCAAGGTGACTGCCGCCGACCAGGCGGATGCGGACATCCTTTGGCAGGCTGACACAGCGTATACTGACACGGTGACCATCACCGTCAGCCAGCCCTGAGCCACGAGGTAGTAGATCTCGTTAACCGCGGCGCTGTCCTTCTGGAGGGCGCCGCGGTTTCATAGGTGGATTGGGGCAAGGCCGTAATGAAAAAAGTAACAGGATTGGTACTATTCGCGCTCATGATGGTTCTCGCTACAGGAGCAATAGACAGCTCGGTACAACTTGTCATCCTGGGCAATGTAACATCCTACACCGCAATTTCCATGCCTGAGCCCGAATCCTTTTGGATCATGGACGCGGAAGGCCGCATCATCCCCAGCAAAAAGATAGGGGATCCGATCGTTGTAGCCAATTGGAGGTCCTGGAAAATCAAGCTCGAGTCCCTCTATCGGAGCGACGAGAGGACGGGAAGGCTCAAGCTGGATGGGGCGGAAACATATATTCCATATAGCTTTGCGCTCAAGGATGGCGATACGATTCTCGCGACTAGTTTCGGCGTTCCCGGTCCGTCTATGGCGCGCACGACATCTCAAGGCAAGACCTTGTCCTTGTACTTCTATTTCACCGACGACGGGACACGATGGCCAGCTGGAACATACCGAGACACCCTTGTATTTTCTTTGATAGCGGATTAGTATCTTGAAAAACAGGCTCGATGCCTGAAAAAATGAGGCGACCGGGTCGCCAATAATAAAGTTTTGGAGGTATTTATGCGAAAAGTGCTTGCCGGCTTCTGCTTCGTCGCTCTTCTAGCCATTCCTGCTTTCGCGGCGGATTCGTTCACCACCCAAGTAAAAGCTACCGTGGACTACACGCTGACCGTTACTTCGACAATCGGGACTCAGACCGTGGTCGATGTTACGCAGACCAGCGCTACCCTCGGAAAGCTCAACCTGGTGTCCAACCTCAACGGGTACTCATTGACCGTCAGCTCCGCCAACTCCGGCAAGATGATCAGGCAGGGTGGAACCGAGCAGTACCCCTTCACTCTCTCTGTCACCTCGTCCAATACGGCTTTGGGGACTTCCGGAACACTCGTGAGCGCCTGGAACTTTTCCACCGGCAACTGGACCTTCAACGCGACCGGAGCCCAGCCTGCCAGCGAGATCAGCTTCGTCATCAACTATCAGAAGGCCGCCGATTTCAGCCCGGCGCTTCCTGCAGGCGTATACATCGATACGCTCACCTTCACCATCCAGTCCAACTAAAAACGCTGAAGTCCGCGTTCGGCCACGGCCGGAAACGAAAGAGCCCGCCTCCCATAGAAGGGAAGGCGGGCTCTTTTCTTCGTAGGATCGATCTCAGTTTTCGATGCCCTCGGTCATCTGCTCGAATCCATGCCGATGCCGGGGAGCTCGTAGAGCCTTGTCCGGCCCAATTTTCCATAGGGCTCGAGCAATCCTGCCCGAGCGTAGGAATACACTACCTTGCGCGCAACTCCTACGCCGATCCCGAGTGATTCTGCCAAGCTCGCCGCGGAAAGGGGGTAGCGGGGTTCGGCGCCCTCGTGCGGCGCCAGGAGTTCGAGCCAGTCCAGGCTGGAGGAAAAGCGCTTCGATGCCAGCACGGATTCGAGGACCCTGTCCTCGGTCCGAGTGCCGCGCATGAACCTGCCCCTGCGTTCCGGCGTTTCGAGTTGGATACGGAACTCGCGGATCTTCACGAAGAGGATTTCGAATACAAGGCCGGGCGTACTCAGCATCCCCGGGGCGCGCACGAGTTCGCCGAAGGCATCCCATAGCTGCTTGTGGCGCGGGCTCGCCCGCTCCGAAAGCGCTTCGCCCGTCTTCTGGGATACCTTCACTATCGTCGTATGGGCGGCCAGGGGATACTGCACTCTCACCCTGTATCCTCGCCCCGTCCAGAATTCCACCTTGTCCTGGAGAGAGCCGAGGCGGGCTGTCTGGATCTCCACGATCTCTCCATCGGCAGTGAGGGCATCAGCTACCCTGCCTTCGATCGTGGCTTCTATGCGTCCCCCTGAGCCCGCGGCGAGCCGTTTGAGGGCGTCGTGGAGGCTGTATTCGGAATAGAGGTTGATGCCAGCCGTTTCGGCCACGAGACGTGGCTCGGGTTGTGCGGGATCCGGCTCGCTGCCCGGCGAGCCATCGGCGGCTATACGCTTGCGGGGGGGCATGAATCTTCAGTATAGCACAGCATAGCGTGATAGAAAGCGAAGAGCCGCCCTCGAAGGCGGCTCTATCATCGTCGGGCTGAGAGGATTTGAACCTCCGACATCTTGGTCCCGAACCAAGCGCGCTAGCCCCTGCGCTACAGCCCGCGAATGAAAAAACCCGTCAGGATCTGACGGGTCTGCGCCCTAAGGCGGATCGGGAGCGACGGGGCTCGAACCCGCGATCTCCGGCTTGACAGGCCAGCGCGATAAACCAGCTTCGCTACGCCCCCGTGTCATCGCTGACGAGAAACGAATATATCCGCTTGCCCCTGCCGTGTCAATAGGAGATGGAAATGGCGCCGGATTTTTCATCCATGCCCTCCGCGCCGCGCGCTGGCGGAGGAAGAAGATCTCCGCTCGCTAGCTCGGTTTCGGCCTTGGCCGATCGCACGAGGCAGTATCCCCGCGACGAGCATGCGTAGCGCCCCTGTTTGCCGCCAGGCAGAGAAAAGGCTTCCGATACTACGCGCACAGGGGATCCCGCAGCGGCGGACTTTTCCTTCTGTTTCTGACGCGAAGAGCGTTCCGGGATCTGACGGGCTATGGGGGAGATGGACTGACTTTCAGGATAGCCTCCCTCGTGGCCGAAAGCGGATAGGAGATAGGAGAAGACGATCTTGTCCTTGGCGAGGCCGGCGCTGTCGGAGAGCTCGGTGAGCCATCGCGGCGCGGCTGCGGTTCCGAGGCTGAAGTGGCACCAGGGGTATTTGTCCCTTGGCTTGGGCATGGCTACCTTGGGCTCCAGCCTCTTGCTTTCTTCACCGAAACCCTGTCCTGGCGTCTCGAGGCCTCGGAAGAGCCCGGGCATGGGGCATGAGAGGCTGTGGGGGCAGGGGGAAAGGGGCTGGCCGCCGAAGTCTATCAGGGCTGCCCGCAGTGCGGCGATAATGGTGCCCGAGCGCGGATCTCCCGGCTCCATGATGAGGATGGATCCTCGGTCCGAGATATAGGAGGTGAACTGCCGCGCAGTGACCAGTGCCCTCGTGGCGAGGGGCGCTTTGCTCTTCCAGAAGAATTCGTTGAGGAGATTGGACGCCGATACGAGATCGGCCTTCTCCGGCAGAGCTTCGCCGAAGGATTGACGCCTCAGCTCTATCCTCCAGGGAGGGAGGCTGGCTCCGGCGCGCACGCAGGCCGACTCGAATATGGCCTGGCCGGCTTTCATGATCTTCTCCGTGCGGTCGACGCAGTAGATCTTCAAGGCCTTGTCGCGCAGGTCGGGCCGGGATGCCCAAAGAGCCAGTGGAAGGCTCAAGGGCCCGGATCCGATATCCGCGAGTATGTTCAGATCTTCTTTGGCCATGGGCGCCGAGGAGAGAATTGATGAAAGCCTCAAGAGGTTCCAGGGCAGGAAATAGCGGGCGTAGGCCGAGACGTAGGCGGGATTCCCCAGATACTCCTCCGTCCTGTGCTCGCGCTCCGAGGTGAGATCTTCCCAGAGGGAGCGAATGGTCTTGCCGAGGTCCTGCCTGTGCCTCTGGGAGAGGGGGAGGACTTCGTCCAGGACGCCGGGGAGGATATCCAACACCTTGGCCAGATCCGCGTGGGGCTTGAGCCGCTCGAGGGGACGAACAGCCTGGTTCGGACCCGCTCCAACCGTTGGATTCGATTTCGCAGTGGCGCCAGGAGGAACTCCCGAAGGACGAGTTCCCGAGGCTCCAAGGCGCGTTCCCGACTTGGCTGTGCCGCGTGGTCGTCGGCGCGGGGAAAGAGGCTGCGCAGGCTGTTCGGGCGTCCCGCGATCAGGCTGGGATCCGCTTTCTTTGCTTCGCTGGCTTCTGCGGCGTCTGCTCATCTTCAGTCCAGGCTCAGGACGACCTTGCCCGCTTCGCCAGACAGCATGACCTCGAAGCCGAGACGGAAGTCGTCGAAGGAGAAGCGGTGCGTGATCACGGATGAGATATCCAATCCAGACCTGAGCATGGCCTGCATCTTGTACCAGGTTTCGAATATCTCCCTTCCATAAATCCCCTTGATGAAGAGCCCTTTGAAAATCACTCTGGACCAGTCAATGCCGGCGCCGTCGGGCAGGAGCCCCAGGAGGGCCATCCTTCCGCCGTTATACATGTTCTCTATCATCTGCTCCAGTGCCTGCGGGCTTCCCGACATCTCCATACCGATGTCGAAGCCTCCTACCATTCCCAGCTCTTTCTGCACGGCCTTCAGGGACTCCCTAGATACGTCGACGGTGCGCGTGGCGCCCATTTTCCGCGCCAGATCCAGTCTCCATGGATTGACGTCGGTCACGACGACGTTCCGCGCCCCAACGTGCTTGGCGATAGCCGCAGCCATGCAACCTATGGGGCCAGCGCCCGTTATGAGTACGTCTTCGCCAATCATGTCGAAAGAGAGGGCGGTGTGCGTGGCGTTGCCGAATGGATCGAATATGGCCGCTATATCGTCGGGCACCGATTCGTGTACATGCCAGGCGTTGCCCTGGGGCACGGAAACGTACTCGGCGAAGCAACCGTTACGGTTCACGCCTATTCCTACTGTGTTGGGGCAGAGATGGCGTTTTCCCGCCCTGCAGGCCCGGCACACTCCGCACACGATATGGCCTTCGGCCGAGACCCGTTCGCCCAGCTTGTACCCGCTCACCGATCTGCCCATGTCGACGATGGTGCCCACGAATTCGTGGCCTATTGTCTGTCCCAGGCCGATTGTGCGTTGCGCCCATGGGTCCCATTTCCAGATGTGGACGTCAGTGCCGCAAATGGCGGTCTTGGAAACCCGGATGAGGAGGTCGTTGTCGCCGACGGCAGGCAGGGGTATGTCCTCGAGCCAGAGCCCAGGTTCGGCTCGGTTTTTTACGAGAGCTTTCATACATGGCTCCTTGCATTCCAGTATACAGCAATCCAGAGTGGGGCGCATCGGCTTTTCGCCTCATATCCTCGTGTCACGCCGCGCTCCTGGTGGCCAGGTTCAGAGGACGAAGAAAATCGTCGCTCCAGCCACCGCTATGCATGCTCCCAGGATTTCCGCTTTCCGCACCTTTTGGCCCAGTATGAAAACCGATACTGGGATTATCAAGACAGGAGTCAGGGCCATGAGGGTGGAGGCTGTTCCCGCGGATGCGTTCTGCAAGGCATAGAGCGATAGGCTTACGCCAACGAAGGGACCGAACACCGAGCCCAGGCCGAGGGATTTGAGCACCGTCCTATCTCGCAACGGCGCGTGGAACACCTGCTTCCCCTGGCCGAGCGCGAGGGCCATGATGCCGAATCCAGCCATTCCTGACAGCACGCGTATCTGGGTACCCGCAATAGCCGAATAGCCGCCCAAACCGACCTTGGAGAAGAGGAGGCCGCCGGCCTGGAAAACGCTCGAGAGAAAGGCGAAGACATAGCCCTTTCTGGCCCCCTGGACACTCGGCCGAGCCGCCCCATCCGCAGATGAGGCCCCATCCGAGGCACGCCTTCCGTTTGCCGCGCTACGCGCCATAACGACGATAATGATCCCGAGCACGACGACGAGCATGCCCGAGAGGGGAAGGAGCTCCATGCCTTCCCCGAGGAAGGCGAAAGCGAAGAAGGCTGTGAACAGGGGGGTAAGGGCTTGAAAGACCACTGTCGTCCTCGAGCCGATGATCAGGTAGGCGTTGAAGAGGAAATAGTCTGCCACGACGAATCCGATGATTCCCGAGATGGAGAGGATGACCCATGTTCCGGTCGAGGCATCGGTCGGCAATGGAAGGCCTCGAGAAACAAGGCCAGCGATGGAGAGGAGGACGAAGGCGAAGGCAACCTTCCAGAAGTTGACAGCCAGGGCGCCTGCGCGCCTTGTGGCGTTTTCGAAAAATACAGCGGAAAGGGACCAGGAGACGGCGGTCCCGAAAGCCGCCAAGGCTCCGAGCTTTTCCATCGCGGTCGGTAGCATACTCTGAGGAAGCGAGCGATGGATAGATGGACGACCCGGTGTCATCGTCATGCACCTGGGCGCCGGTTTTCAACAAATGATTTGACTTTACGGGATTGTGGCCATACAGTTGAAATCAAGGAGGGACGCCATGGCCATAATAACGATAGCCCGCGAACTCGCAGCCCTCGGCGAGGAGACAGCGGAGGAGCTTGCGCGCAGGACAGGCTACAAGCTCATCGACAAGGAATACCTGGAGAATAGCCTGAACTCCATCGGCATGAGCGCGGAGAAGAGGGAGAAGTTCGACGAGAGGAATCCCGGATTCTGGGCATCCCTCTCTCAGCAGAGGGATGATTACCTTCATTACCTGAAGTCCGCCATTCTGGATGCGGCCCAGGGGAACAATTGCATCATCATGGGAAGGGGAGGGAGCGCCATCCTGAAAGGCGCGCCCCATATGCTTGCCGTCAAGATCACGGCTCCCGTGTCGATGAGGCTGGAGCGCATCAAGAAGCTCTACAGCTGCGACAACAAGCAGGCCCTCCAGATCCTGGAGCAGAGCGACCACGACAGGGCGGGCTTCCACAAGTACTTTTTCTCGACCAATTGGGCGGATGCCCGCGAGTACAATCTCACCATCAACACGGCGGGCACCGATCCCGAGCATGCGGCGGTCGCCATAGCTTCCCTCGCCCAGGTCTTCGTAGACGCTGACAAGGAAGCGGCTGGCATGCAGAAGGTTGCGGACATGGTACTGGGCCAGAACGTTGTCACCCAGATCATCTACACGAGGAAGATCCCCGTCCATTTCCTGGAGGCGGCTGTGGAGAAAGGATCGGTCGTCCTTCATGGAGTGGCCAACACGCAGGCATCCATCGATAGCGCCTTGAACGCAGCGCACGAGGTCTCGGGCGTCCGGCACGTGGAAAGCGCCATACAGCTCGTGCAGGAGTTCACGGTGATGCCCTGAGCCAGCGCATTCGCGTTTGACGGCGGGCTCCTCCAGAAAGGGAGCCCGCGCTTTCCTTGGCGCCCGGGCTCTGGTATCATCGTCCTGTGAAGTACTTGAGCGGATTCCACGGCATTCTGGAGATGATACGCACCAAGCCCCATGGGGTCAGGCTCCTCGTTGCCCGAGAGTCTTCCGGGATGCGGCGCGGGCCGAGGGTGCGGGAGATCCTGGAGGCGGCCGCAAAGACAGGGATCCCGATCGAAGTGACCGAAGCTTCAAAACTGGATTCGATCGATCCCGAGCACCGCGGCATAATACTCGCCATCACCGACGCGCCTGCCGCGAGTTCCCTGAGCCTCGATGAATGCCTTGGAAAGCTCCCCGAGCGCGCCCTCGTCCTCGTCCTCGACCACATAGAAGATCCGCAGAACTTCGGCGCGATACTCCGCTCTGCCGACGCCTTCGGGATCGGCTTCGTCATCGCTCCGTTCCGGAGGGCCTCGCTCCCCGGGGATGCGGTCGCGCGAGCCAGCGCGGGGGCCATCGCCTGGGTACCCATCGTCCTTGTGCCCAACGTGGCTGCGGCTATCGAAAGGCTCAAGAAAGAAGGTTTCTGGATATACGCCGCCGACATGGGAGGAACCACTCTCGAGGGCTTTGAGTTCCCCGATCGCAGCTGCATTGTCCTGGGCAACGAGGGCTCAGGCGTCTCGAGGCTTCTCAAGGACATATCCGACGGGCTTCTCTCCGTGCCTATGCGGGGTCATGTAGATTCCCTCAACGTGTCGGTGGCGGGAGCGCTGTTTATGTACGAGTGGGCTAGGGGAAGCTGAGCCCCGCACCTATCGCCGCCGGTTCCCTGCTTGAGTCTTCGCGCCCCTAGAGTATGTCCCAGATATCTTGAAACCTATGCTCTTTTTCACAATATCTGCATACGAAGGTCGAGCCGGATTTCCTCAGGAACTCCGTAGTCACGCCCTCGTTGTGCTTCGGATTGGAAATGCAGTTCTCGTTTTTGCAGGATATCTCCTCGAAGCCGTAGATCCTCGGCGGCATGGACAGCCTGAATTTCTTGGCAACCTTCGAGCCCCTTATCAGGTTGAGGGTACAACCGGGCGCTATGGCGGCGAGCTTCTTGAGATCCTTTTCGCCGAAGCTGATGATGTCAGGCAGGGAGATGATGCCCTTATAGACATCGGGGCCCTTGAAGGAATGGTAGACCCCGTGGCTGGAACGGACGTTGAGCTTGAGGATTTTCCGTATGGCTTCGATGTTGGTCCAAATATCCTGGGGGGGATCTCCCGCAGCTATGTGGTCAATGACAATGCCTTCCTCTACCGGCTTTATGCCCACCTTGTACTCCGGCTTCGGATGTTCCACGCAAGGAGCCTCCACGACGAAATCCTCGACTATCTCGGGTTCCATTGCGAACGAGCCCTCGAAATCGGCGCCCAGGAGCCCTGACACCATGCCTATCTCGACGATGCGGGTCCAGTAGCCGTTGGCCGACTGGGCATCCCAGCCGTTCAGGGGAAGGGCGTCGAGGAAGGTTGGATTGGTGGGCTGGAGCCTGTCCCGGGGCAGAGGATGATAGAAACGGGCTCCTTCGGGTAAAAGCCCGAGCATGTCTTTGCGGAAGGTGACGCTTTTACGAAGCGTCGGAGCCCGCTCCAAGACAGCCTCCCCCATGCGCTCGAGCTGGAGGCGGGTGAAGTACCAGATGGGAGCCACCTTCCCCGAGGCCAGGTACTCGTCCAGGGATTGGTACACCCGCACTTCATAGCCGTTCGACTTCATTTTCTCTACATAATAGGGCGGAAGGGAGAGTAGTTCAGGCGCAACCAAGTCCACCTCCACTTCTTTGAAGACTCGCAGCCCATCGGCTTTGGAGTGGACGGTGCGCCCATGATAGAGATCCCCGGTCAAGGCTATGTGGATGTGATCGTCTTTCCAATCCAGCTGCTCGAGGAAGGAGAACTCGTCGAGGAATTCCTGGGTGGGATGCTCGTGCTTGCCATCACCCGCATTGATGAACCCGGGTCTCGGCTTGTCCGAGACATCGGCGTAGTGCGCCAAGGCACCCTGGAGCCAGCGGCAGGTGCCTTCCAGCTTGGTCCGCAGAATGAAGCAGGATTCCGCCGAGTAGCCGTAGAGCATCTTGATGGCGTCCGTCATCGACTCGTTCTTGTTGAAGGAGCTCGTGGCCGTGTCGAAGACATTGGTCCTGCAGCCGAGGAACTTGGCGGCGTTGCGGAATGATTCCCGCGTGCGGGTGGAGTCTTCGAGGAAGATGAGATAGACCTGGTAATCCCTGTCGTCGATCTTGAAAGGCTTGAGGTCGCCGCCTGTCCTGCAGAGTTCCTTGAGTTCCCTCGTTTTCCGGTAGAGATAGCGCTGCTCGTCGAGCGAAAGATCGTTGACGACGGCGATGGTCCTTCCCTTGAACGGTCCTGAACGCTTCATGGTTCCTCCTTCGGCAAAGCCGCTGCTACGGCGGGGGTGGTTCCCGTTTCATGAGGCGGGGAGAGCTTGGCCAGGGCTTCAAGCCTCCCTGTCTGCGGATAGAAATCGTAGTAGGAAAGGAATTCCAGGTTCCATCCAGCTCTAACAAGCTGGCCTAGATCCCTTGCGAGGGTCTGGTGATCGCAGGATACGTAGACGAGGCGGGCAGGCTTGGATTTTTCTATCCAGGCCCGGACTCGGGGAGAGAGCCCCGATCGGGGCGGATCGACGAGGACGAGGTCGGGTCGG
>DATCUA010000093.1:0-3801 GCA_036567645.1 Rectinemataceae bacterium
GAACCACAGGGGCGGAAGAAGCGGCATGCCGAAAACGGAACCGAAGAGGAGACCCGCCGCTATCGCGGCCCCTCCGCAATAGATGATGAGCTTCGAGAGCATCTCGGGCTTCCCCTTCTTGCGAGCCGCGAGGAGGAGGAAAAAGCCCGCCAGCACGAGCACGAGCCCATGGCCGGCATCTCCGAACATAAGCCCGAACATGCTGAGGTAGGCGGCTGCCACGAAGGGAGTTGGATCCACGGCTCCGTAACCTGGCACGCCGAAATTGGTCACCAGAGTCTGGAAGGGCGCCAAAAAGCCGCGATGCTCCATGGCCACGGGCGGCTCGGTGCCGTCTGGCGCCGGGGCTCCGACATCCAGCCACTCGATATAGCATCGGCCGTCCGCCGCCTTCCGTATGACATTTTCCACCCTATCCCTGTCCGCCGCTGGGATCCAGCCGGACAGGAAGGCCACCGAGTCGGTCGTGGCGAAGACCGAACGCAGGCGCAGGGACAGTTCCGCGGCCTTGAGACGAGCCCAGGCCTCCGAAAGCTCTCCGGATCGCTTTTCGAACAGATCGGTGTACTCCTTCGAGCACGCCGCGAGATCGGACTCGAGCCTGCGGCGCTTGGCCTCCATTTCGGCTTTCGCCTGCTCCCCCAAAAAGGGAGAATCCGCCCCAGCGACGATATCCTCCCATCCATGCGAAGCGAGGATGGCCTTGATCCGCGCCTCATCTCCTTTGAGGCCCAAGACGGCGAGGGGAATCCTCCCGTCTGAAGCCGGCCCCGAGGGCATGACGATGGCGGCAATCGACGCCAGCGCGGCTTCAACGGATCCTGTCTCCCCTTCCGGAAGCGTGCCGAAGCGCAGGGAGAGGAAGGAGGAAAATGTCTGGGTTGCGCCCTTAGCACCTTTTCGGACGCGGGACGCCGAGAAGTCGGCTTGTCTTCCCAGCTCTTCCAGCCTGAGGATGCCCGTCTGGAGCTCTTTCTGGCGTTCACGGATGCCTTGCATGGATTCCACCAGAGAATCGACGCTTCGCGAAAGGGCCTCGAGATCGGGGAAAGCCTGGCCGACGAAACGCGCGGGGTCGCCACGCTCTAAAGGCAGGCCGGCGAGGGTGAACAGCCCCTCTATCCGTACACGCAGGTCCCTGAACCGCTCGGCGCCTGGAAGGCTATCATCGGCGGCGACACCCGCCCCTGCTGGTGCCGCGTCCCAGCCAGAGCCCTTCTCCATCCCTTGGCTCGGATGAATCCTCACCGCATCCAGGGAGCCGATGCGCAAGAGCTCGTCCGAGACAGCCGCCTTGTCCTTGGACAGGATTGCGGCGCTCAGATACTCCATGGGCACGGTGAACATCATACGGCGCTCCTCAGCCGGTCTTCCGAAAGGCCGAAGTACTTGGCGTTCAGGATCATTCGAACTCTCCGCACCTCCTCGCCGAACAGCACGAAATAGGCCATGACGATACCTATCGAAAAGGGATCCCCCGCCAGCCTCTTGCGCGCCTCGGAAAGCCGCATGCGCCGGAGCAGGCGCTCCAGCGCCCCCAGGTTCGGAACCCGCGCCTCGGAGCCCAGAAGCGTAGAGGCCATGCCGGAAACGTTGTCCGAAGAGAAAGACCGGGCCAGCTCAGCCGCCGGCGCCGCCGCGCTGAAGTCCATCAGGTATTTTTGAGCCGCATCCGCGCCCAGGCCGCTCACGGTGCCGAGCCGAACCAGGTTCGCGATGTTCTGGATATCGACATCCAGACCCACGAGCCGCTCGACCGAAGCCCTATCCCTCGGCGAGAGGGCCTGGAACGCGGAGAACAGCCCATCGAAGTAGAGCCTGTCCAACGCGCACTCCAGCTCGAAGAGGGAGCCCTTGGAAACAGCCTCGGGCAGGGCGGTGGATACCACGGGGCCGTAGACCGTGGACGAGAGCGCCTGGACGACCTCTGTGAAGCTGGCCGCATGCGAGACTGCCGTCAGATCCATGAGGGCGCGCCCCGAACCGGCCCGCAGCTTCCCATTTCCGAGATAAATCGCCCTGTCCTCGATGGGCCTGGATCTGACATGGGCGTCGAACCAGAGGCGCAGAGCATCCTTGAGCAGGTCGATGGAGTGCTTTTCGGCATAGGCATCGATAAAGGCCGCAGCTGGGCCGGGGAGGGAGCCGACGATCTCGGCGTAGGCGTTTCGCTCCTTCGAGGCGAGAAAGGCTTCCACCGATTTGAGGTCGCCCGATGCGGCATACTGGGCTTCCAGACCTTCCAGGAAGCTCCCCCTGAGGTTCAAGAAGGCCTCCTGAAGGGATTTCGACCGCACAACCCGCTCGATGCCCTCGTCCGCGAGAAAACGGCTCGAGCGGGCCTTCAGCTTGGCGCTGATGTAGCCGTATTCGGAACTTGGGCTGGCCATGGCGGTCTAGGGCTCCAGATCGGTGCGGAGGGCGACGAGGGCCGCCGCCCGGGCGAGTTCGCCGCTCGCCGCTTCGAGCGAGGAATAGAAGGCATTGTTCTTGAGAGCTATTTCGGCCCGCCCCGCGGCGAGCCTCTCTTCGGCCAGCCGGCGCGCCTCGGCAACGCGGCGCTTGATATCCAAGGCCGCCGACGCGCGAGCTTCGGAGATGATGGCCTCGGCTCTGGCGTCAGCCTCGGCGCGCGTTTCTTCGGCCTTCCGGGACGCCTCTTCCAGGCGGGCCCGGGCGGCTTTTTCGGCTTCGAGAATGGTATCGAGCGCTTCCTGCATGGAGAACACTCCCTTCAGGCGCGGTTGAAGGGCGACAGCTCGTCGATCGCGCAGAAAACCTCGAGGCGTCTGTCGTTGAAACCGGCGTCTCGATCCGGTAAAAAATCGCCCCTATGCTACCGAAAACGACTCTGCCTGTACAAGGAGGGTACAGCGGATCGCTATAGGCCCGCCTGGCGGCGCTCCGCCGATACCCAGCGAAACCCCTAGGCGGTGCCCAGCCGGGCGAGCACGGCCTGGCCCATGCGCCGAGTCCCAGCGGGGATGGCATCGCCCGCACGGCAATCGGCCAGGTCGGCTGTCCTGTAGCCGGCCGCCAAGGCCTCCTCCACCGCCAGCTCCACTGCCCGGGCTTCGGCTTCCAGGCCGAAGGAGTGCCTCAGGAGCATGGCCGCCGAAAGGATGGCGCCCAGGGGATTGGCTATATCCTTGCCCGCTATATCCGGAGCTGAGCCGTGTATCGGCTCGTAGAGGCCGCGAGGCCAGATCCTACCCGCGGACGCCTCGCCCAGGCTCGCCGAAGGCAGCATGCCTATGGAGCCGGTGAGCACCGAAGCCTCGTCGGAGAGTATGTCCCCGAAGAGGTTGGAGGTGGCGATCACGTCGAAGGCTCCCGGAGCGCGCACGAGCTGCATGGCGCAGTTGTCCACGTACATGAAGGAAAGCTCGACGTCCGGATACTCGGCCGACATCGCCGTGGCTCGCTCGCGCCAGAGCCGGGAAGTCTCGAGCACGTTGGCCTTGTCGACTACGCAGAGCTTGCCCCGCCTCGTCCGGGCGGCCTGGAAGGCCGCGCGCAGGAGGCGGTCGATCTCCATGGCGCTGTAGGCTTCGGTGTCGTAGGCAGACAAGCCGTCGGGCGCGCGGCCGCGCTCGCCGAAATACAGGCCGCCGGTGAGCTCGCGGACGATGAGGAGATCGAAGCCAGGCTCCCCGTAGGGGGAAGAGGCGGCTAGAACGGAATCCTTGATCGGACAGGCGGAAGCCAGGGCCGGCATGAGGGCCGCCGGCCTCAGGTTGGCGTAGACGCCCAGGGCTTTGCGCAGGGACAAAAGGCCGCGCTCCGGCCGCGAGGCCGGCG
>DATCUA010000094.1:0-18324 GCA_036567645.1 Rectinemataceae bacterium
CAGGTCCTGGTCTACCACGATCGGAGCGTTGCGGGGGTCGGTGGCGCCCAGGACGAGTATGGGCATGGATATGCCCGCACGCCTCAATTCCAGGGCTTCCTCCAGAAAGGCGACGGCGAGGAAATCGGCCCCGGCTTCTGAGAGCCTGCGGGCTATCGGCACTGCCCCGTGGCCGTAGGCATCGGCTTTCACCACGGCGCAGACCTTGGCTGGATGAGCCAGGGCCTTGATGCGCGCCAGGTTCCCTTCCAGAGCTGCAAGGTCTATGCGCGCGAAGGTCGGCCGGGCGATCATCGAATCCTCCTCAGGGCATCGGCTATGGCCTCGCAGGAGCCGAAGCCGCGCTCCCAGAGGAAAAGGTCGGCCGTGGCTCCGGGAGCGATCGTTCCCCCCGCCCGGGCCGGGTCAAGGCCCAAGGCCCTGACGGGATTTGCGGACATGGCTTTCCACGCTTGGGCGAGGGGAGCCTCCGTAGCCGAGGCGAAGGAGAGGACTATCTGGGAACCCAGTCGGTTCGAGCCGATGAGGGTGCCGGAGCCAGAGTAGCGCACCCCGTCCGGCCCGGATACGGCTGGCGCGCCGAAATAGCTGCAGGGGCCCTCCGCGCGGCCTGCGGGCGCTATGGCGTCCGATGTGAGGATGAGGCTTTCAGAACCGATACAGCGCCATGCAACCCTCATGCCTTGGGCGTTCACGTGGACGCCGTCGGCATTGAGTTCCACCCAGGCCGCTTCTCCGCACAGGGCTCTGCCAGCGAGCCCTCCTAGCCTGTGGTCGAGCCCACTCATGGCGTTGAAGAGATGGGTTATGGAAAAAGGGGCATCGGGGAGGCGGCTCGAGGCATCTGCGGCGCTATGGCCGAGGGAGATGAGTATTCCGGCCCGACGCAGGATTGGATAGAGGGCATCGGCGCCGGGCAGTTCGGGGGCGAGGGTCATGATCCTGAGCCTGCCGCGGGCTATTTCGATAATGCGCTCTAGGAGTCCGGGATCGGGGTCATGGATATTCGATTCCCCTATGCCGCCACGTTTCGCGGGATTGACGAAGGGGCCTTCGATGTGGATGCCCGGGATTGTGCAGGGCGGCAAACCCGACTCGTCGATTGCCCGCACGAGGTTGCGCACCGCCTTCTCGTCCCAGAGTATAGTCGGGATGAAACGAACGACGCCCCGAGCCCGCAAGTCCCGGGCCAGCCTTACGAGCTGCTCGCCCGATTCCACGGCCTCGAACCCGAGGCCGAAGGCTCCGTGGATGTGGAACTCCGTAAGCCCGGGAGCGAGGATGGACTCAGGGAAACGGTATATCGGCAGGCTGCTCGCCTCGGCATCTGAGAAGGCAACACGCTCCGGATCATCCTCGCCGAAGGACATCACACGGCCATCGCGTATACGGACCCAGCCGCCTTCGACTGCCGATTCGGCAAGCATGAGTCCGCCAGGTGCCAGGATGAAGGAGTGCTCCATGACGCCTGGTATTGTGTACGCGCCGGGCTCTCGTGTAAAGCTCGGGCCGTAGCCAAGACCGCATCTTCGGGGCTAGTATCGATGAAATCCTGAGGGGAGCAGATGGGCAGCGAGAACATTCGATTCATAGCCTTGGACATGGATGGCACGATCCTGGACGACGAGTACAGGATTTCGGAGGCGGTTTCCCGGACCCTGGGCTCATGCAAAGCCCTGGGCAAGAAGATCATCATCTCGACGGGAAGGGTCCGCTCGTCGGCCGCCAAGCACGTCGAGGGGAAGATACAGGTGGACGGCTTCGTGTGCTCCAACGGAGCGGATGTCTACCTGGGCGGGTTCGAGCCAATACTGGAAAAGCACATGGACGAAAGCCTGTCGCGGGGCCTCGTTCAGCTATCCAGGCGCCACGAAAGCCATTTCCACGCCTTCATCGGGGACACCTGGTACTACGAGACGGAACGCCCCTACACCGCGTTTTACGCCCGAAGGACAGGCCTCGAGGGAATCAAGCTCGATTTCGACAGTCTCCGGGTGCTCGCCTTCACCAAGGTCCTCTTCATCGACGACCACGAAAGGCTCCTTCCGATAGAGTCGGAGCTGAGGTCGTCATACGGGGGCAGAGTCCAGATCATGTACTCATCGCCGAAGATGCTCGAAGTCGTCGTCCAGGGCGTCTCGAAGGCGTCGGGCCTAGAAGCCTGCGTCCGGGCCTTGGGCGGCAGCCTCTCCGAGACCATGGCTTTCGGAGACGCCGAGAACGACGAGGACATGATCCTCGCCGTGGGCATTGGTGTGGCCATGGGCAACGCATCGCCAGATCTCAAGGCCAAGGCCGACTTCGTCGCGCCTGGCGTGGACGAGGATGGGGTGGCTGTCTTCTTGAAGGATTACTTCGCGATATAGGCTGGGCGTCTGTGCGTCATTGCGCTTGCGCACCCTTGCGCCCATTCCCCGGCCATTCTTGACCCCGGAAACGCGCGCGGCTACTATGGTTCGAGCACTGCCGGGGTGGTGGAATCGGTAGACACCAGGGACTTAAAATCCCTTGCCGCGCAAGCGGCGTGCGGGTTCGATGCCCGTCCCCGGCAAACATCATCTGCAGGCCAGTTCGTCCATCCTCCTCAAGCGCCGCGACAGGTCCCTCGCCAGGTTCATCACCATCATCGCGAAGACCTTGGGCTCCTGTTTGGATATCTCATAGAGAGCACGGTTGGAGATGGTCACCACCTCCAAGGGCTCCAAGGCAGTCACCGTGGCTATGCTCGGCATGACGTCTATGAGCTCCATCTCGCCAAAGGTCTCGCCCTCTCCGAGCTCTACAAGGGTTATACCCTGCCTGGAGATTCTCACCCTTCCCGAAATTATGAAGAATATCCTGTCGTTTGGATCGCCCTCGCGCATGGGCATGTCGCCGAGCTCGTAGCGGGCGATCCCGAAGAGGGGTTTGATGCGCTCGATCTGGTCGGGCAGAACCCCGCCAAAGAGAGAATATTTCTGAAGAGAGTTCGTGTCGATCATCTTTTTTGAATTATAGAGCAAAGATCCGGTTTCTACCACCTTCTTTCGCTCGATAGAGGGCTTCGTCGGCCTTTTTCACGAGAGCCTCGGAGGAAGCCGCGTTGAAATCCGGCCAAGAAGCGCCGCCACCCGAAATGCTCAGTCTCAGGTTTTGGGAACCGAACTGGAACACGGTCTCCTCGACCAATCGCCTCACCTTCTCGGCGATCTGATAGGTGTCGGTGATCGAAGCGCCAGGGAGTACGATCAGGAACTCCTCGCCGCCGTATCTGAGGGCGAGATCGCCCTCTCTCAGGGCGCTGCGGATGAGCTTGGAAACATGGACGATCACTTTGTCCCCCACAGGATGGCCGTAGGTGTCGTTCACGTTCTTGAAGTGGTCGAGATCGAAGATGCAGACGCCGATGGGAGAGCCTGAGCGGATAGCCCGACCGTATTCCTCCTGTAGCCTCGCCATGCCGAAACGCCTGTTGAACATGCCCGTCAGGGAGTCGTTGGCTGCGAGCTTCTGGAGCTGATCGTAGGTGAGAGCGTTCCTGAAGGCGACGGCCATGCTGGAGTTGACGAGCTCGAGAAAATGGAGGGAAGCGCCTTGGATGGGCTTCGCTCCAGCGAGCACGAGAGCGCCCAAGGCCACATCGTGGTATACGAGAGGTTCCACGCATACCTGTCGTGGCGTAAAATCGACGAGGGCGCTTCGCACGACCATACCGGCAGGCAGGTCCACGAGCTTCCTCGCCCTGCTCTTCAAAGCTTCGGCGACCAGGTCGCTCTCGCAGAGATCCTGAGCAGAAGAAAGCCTGTGCGAGGCTACAACGAAGAGAACCCCGTCCCGTTCTATAATGATGGCTCCGCCTTCCGTGCCGCTGTTCTCGAGTACCGAAAACAGGACGGTGCGCGCGAGGTCATCCAGCTCGAGGGAAAGCGAGAGCATCGAGCTGAACCGTCTGACCATGATCTCTGACTTGATCGATGAGAACAGCGATTGGACGAGAATGTTGTACGCCGAGGCGCTCTCGCCGATGAGGTCTTCCGAATCTACGGGTATGAGGCATTGGTCTGGCTTGCAGTGCTGGATTATCTCCTCAGGTTCATCCTGTATGAGATGTCCTGAGATATAGCGCATCCTCCCCGCGAGCTCGGAGATACGGGCCCCCACCACGCCTCGCGCCAGGAGGATGTTGACAAGCCCTACGACGAGGCCTGCCGCCATGCAGACGAGGAAAAACCAGGGAGCCATGGACAGGCTCGGGGGAACGCCCAACAGGTCTAGGAAAAAGGGAAAGAAAAGCCCGATGAGTAGGCCGAAGCCCATCATGAAGATGGCCAGATCCGTGAACACCCGTTTCGTTATCCTAACCATGGGCACCCCTGTCGATTAAATGGGATTGTAGAAAGAATCGATAAGGATTTCAATGAAATAATCACGTGTTAGCAATGCCGAAGGGGACATGGACGCAGGCAGCCGCTGGCAAGGCTGTCTCCAGGTTGGACGCCTGGTCGTCGAAATAGAGATGAGGCTTGAAGACCTCGAGGATCCGGCGCTTTTCGATGCCACCGAGGAAGAATATTTCGTCGACGAATATGCCCCAGCTGCGGAGGGTGGTGACAACACGCTCATGGGCCGGTGCGTTTCGCGCGGTGACGATGGCTGTGCGCAGTGTCGGGCCCTGGCCTGCCGGCCGCCTGCGACGTTCTTCCTGCAATGCGGCGAGCTTCGCGAAGAAGTCCCTCAATGGCCCGGGATCAAGGGGGCGGTCAGCCAGGGCGAGCTCAGAAGCCGCGAAGCTCGCCAGATCCCCACCACTCCGGAATACCCGCTCGGCCTCGTCTCCGGCCAGGACTCCATCGAAGTCGAAGGCCACTCTCAGTTCGCCTTCTTCATCCTCACCGAATCCTCCCGATACGATGAGACCGGCGGGAAGGCCCGCGTCGACCGCCGCCTTCACGTCCTCGGCGTTGGCGGACAGGAAGAGCGAGGCGCCGAAGGCTGAGATGTACGGATGGGGAGATCTGCCGTCCAGAAAGGCGGCTCGGACTATTCCCAAGCCGAATTGCCGGATGGAATTGAAAACCCTCAGTCCAGCTTCGGGATCGTTGCGGGAGAGGAGGACGACCTCTGCCGGTCCCTGCCCTTCTGGATAGCCTCGGTTCAAGGAGAGGAATCGCTTGACGAACCAGAAAGCCTTGCCTGGCTCCAGCCTCTCCTGGGCATTGCCCCTCATCCAGGCGCGGTACGACTCCTCGCCCTCCCGCCTGAAAATCTCATCCGACTCGCTCATGTCGAAGAGGGCGCTCGCTGAAACCGCTATCACGATCTTGCTTTCGATAGGATAGGGCATCGTCCCTCCCCTCAGGCGAGGCGCCGCACGGGCGGCGCCTTTCGAATCTTGGCCGAAGCCTCAGCGCTTGCCCGAGTCGTACACCTCGCCAGCCGCCTTGGGACCCACGGATTTTCCAGCGAAGAATACCAGGGCCACGATGGTGAGTATGTAGGGCAGCATGTAGAAGAACTCGCCGGGCAGGACGGCGAGGAAGCGGATGTCCTTGGCGTAGAAGGAGAGCGCCGTCGAAAACCCGAAGAAGAGGCCTACGCCCAGGACCCCGAAGGGATTCCACCTGCCAAACACGAGGGAGGCGAGAGCGATGAAGCCTGTGCCGTGTATTGAAAGCGTGGTGAACTGGATGTCGGCAGTGAGGACCATGACCCCCCCCGCCAGCCCTCCCAGTGTGCCGGAAGCCAGGACACCGAAATACCTCATGCCCTTGACGTTGATGCCCATGCTTGCCGCGGCCTGGGGATGCTCGCCGCAGGACCTGAGGCGCAGTCCGAAGGGGGTCTTGTAGACGAGGAACCACGTGACGAGGGCTAAAAAGACTGCGAGGTAGAAGGTGGGGTAGTTCTCCACGAATAAGATCTTGCCGAGGATGGGGATCTCGCTCAAGCCAGCCACGGTGACCTTCTGGATGCCGTTGGAAAAAGCTCTCGATCTCTGCTGGTTGAAGAATATTTGGCAAAGATAAATCGTAAGGCCCCCGGAGAGGATGTTGAGGGCTGTGCCGGAAATGGTCTGGTTGGCGTTGAGGTTGATGCTCGCCACAGCGTGGAGAAGGCTGAAGATCAAGCCCGAAACGCTGGCTACCGCGAGGCCTATCCAGGGCGCCAGGGGAGTGATCGGTTCGAGCACGACGGTGATAGAGGCGGCGGCGAAGGCGCCTACGGTCATGATGCCTTCGAGCGCTATGTTGACAATCCCTGAGCGCTCGCTGAAAAGCCCGCCCAGGGCGGCGATGATGATGGGAGAAGCGAACATGAGGGCTATGGGGAACATCTCAAGGAAAATCTTGAAGCTCATACCCTATCCCCCTCGGTGGAGACAGACTCCTTTTTCTTGAATTTCTCCATCACCAGCTTTATCCCGTACTGCATGGCTACGAAGAGGACGATGGATGCCTGGATTATGCCGACTATCTCCTTGGGTATGCCTTGGGACTGCATGAGGGGCTGGGCCCCCTTCAACATGCCGAAGAGGAGGCCCGCGAGGAGGACCCCTCCCGCCTGGTTGGCGCCCACGAGGGCCACCGCTATGCCGTCGAATCCGTAGCCCTCCGAGGAAGGGAGGGCCCGCCCGAAGCTGAAGGTGCCCGTGGTGATGATGGCTCCGGCCAATCCCGCGAAGGCTCCAGCTATCATCATGGACAGGATGATATTCCGGTTGACCTTCATGCCAGCGTAGCGGGCGGCTTCCTTGTTGAAGCCCACGGCCCTCAGGGAATAGCCGAAGGTCGTCTTTTCCACGATGAACCAAAAAGCCACGATGGCGAGGATGACAGGCACGAAGCCCCAGTTGAGCCTCGAGCCGTTGGTGATGCCCTCGAGGAACTGATCCTTGAGAAGGGCTGTCTCGGGGAAGAAATCGGTCTTGTACCTGTCCTTGGACTTGAAAACGGAGAGGACCATGAAGTTGTTCAGGTGGAAAGCAACGTAATTGAGCATGATGGTGACCACCACCTCGTGGACGTTGAACTTGGCCTTGAGAATTCCGGGGATCGCTCCCCAGAGCGCTCCTGCGAGGATGGCCGCCAGTATGACCATGGGGAGGTGGATGAACTTGGGTGCTTGTATGCCCAAGCCCACGGCAGTGGCCGCGATAGACCCCACGAGGAGCTGTCCCTCGGCTCCTATGCTGAACAACCCCGTCCGCGATGCGAAGGCGAAGGCCAAGCCCGTCAGGACGATCGGCATGGTCTGGATGACGAATTCGCCGATGTAGCGGGGATTGAACGACTGGCCTGTGCTCAAGTCGATGCCCGATATGGCCTTGATCATGGCGGAGAACATCACCAGGGGGGATCTGCCGGTGGAGAGGACGATGATAGACCCGAGAAGGAATCCCAGTCCTACGGATATGAGGGGAAGGAGGACCTTTTCGTTCTTCTGCTTCATGGCTGAGCCCCGTTCGCCCCGGCCGGCGCCTTGCCCTTCCTGAGGGCTCCGGACATCATCAGCCCGAGCTCGTTTTCGTTGGTTTCCTTGGCGTCCACCTCGCCGATGATCTCACCCGAGAAGATGACAGCTATCCGGTCCGAGAGATCCATGATTTCGTCCAGCTCGAGGGAGACGAGGAGGATGGCTTTGCCCTTGTCCCGTTCCTCCACTATGCGCCTGTGGATGTACTCGATGGCGCCCACGTCCAGGCCCCGGGTGGGCTGGGCTATGATGAAAACCTCGGGCGAGCGGTCGATCTCCCGCGCCACGATGGCCTTCTGCTGGTTGCCGCCCGACATCGACCTCGCTGGCGTGGCTCCCCCCTGGCCCGAGCGCACGTCGAACTCCTCGATGAGCCTATTGGCGTTGGTGTCTATGGCAGCGGGCTTGAGGACGCCGAGTCGGGCGAAGGGAGCCCGCGCGTAGCTGTGTATCACGAAGTTCTCAGCCAGGCTGAAATCCAGCACGAGACCGTGTTTTTGCCTGTCCTCGGGTATATGCCCCAGGCCGAGGTCGGTCCTTTCCTTGATGAGGCTATGGGTGATATCCCTGCCCTTGAAAAGGATCCTTCCGCTTTCCACTTTAGCCAGCCCCGTGATGGCCTGTACGAGTTCGCTCTGGCCGTTTCCGTCTATGCCGCAGAGGCCGAGGATCTCTCCCGCCCTCAGCTCCAGGGAGAGGTTCTTCACGCCGAGGAGGCCCTTGGCATTTTTCACGTTGAGGTTCTCTATCCTGAGGAGGCTCTCCCCGGGCTTGTACTCCCCCTTGCCCACGTGGAAGTTCACCTCCCTTCCCACCATCATTTCGGCCATCATCTCTTCGGAGCTGTCGGCTACCTTGAGAGTCCCAACCAGCTTCCCCCTTCTGAGAACGGAGCAGGTGTCGGCCACTTCCTTGATTTCCTTGAGCTTGTGGGTGATGAGGAGGATAGTCTTTCCTTCAGCCACGAGCCTGCGCATGATCTGCATGAGCTCGCGGATCTCCTGCGGGGTGAGCACTGCCGTAGGCTCGTCGAAGATGAGGATCTCTGCGTCCCGGTAGAGCATCTTGAGGATTTCCACCCTCTGCTGCATGCCTACGGATATGTCCTCGATCCTGGCTTTTGGATCGACGGCGAGGCCATACAGCTTGGATATCTGGGCTACCTTGTTCTCCGCCGTCTTCAGGTCGAGCAGGGGGCCATTCCTCGGCTCCATGCCGAGGATTATGTTTTCCGTCACCGTAAAATTGTGGACGAGCTTGAAATGCTGGTGCACCATGCCGATGCCCAGCCTGGTGGCCACGTTGGGGTCGGTTATGTGGACTTCCTTCCCCCGTATCCGGATCATGCCCCGCTCGGGCTTGTAGAGGCCGAAGAGTATGCTCATGAGGGTGGATTTTCCCGCCCCGTTTTCTCCCAGGAGGGCGTGAATGCTCCGCTCTTCTACCTGGATGCTGATATCGTCGTTGGCTCGTATTCCCGGGAAATCCTTCGTGATATTGAGCATTTCGATTATGTATGCCACTGCCTCGGCCCCCTGAAACCTGCGGAATCCGATCCAGTATAGCACGGAGCCCGGAAGCTGCGCCACACGGAGTGAAGAAGGCGAAAAAAGGGCTGTCCGCGCACGCGGACAGCCCAGGAATGCTAGAGGAGAATCCTATTCACTTCGCGGGGACTTCGGAGACCTTGAGGGTTCCCGCCTTGATCTGGGCGGCGTACTCCTTGACCTTCTTCACGATGTCGGCGGAGAGGTTGGGATTGTTCTCGGGTATGCCGACGCCGTCGTTCGCGAGCGAGAAGGTGAGAACCTGGCCGCCGGGGAACTTCCCGGCCATGGTGAGCTTGCACACTTCATAAGCCGCCACGTCGACGCGCTTCATCATGGAGGTGAGCACTGCTGACTTATTGCCGTAGGTTCCGTCCGCGTACTGGTCCTTGTCGACGCCGATAGCCCAGCGGATGTCGCCCTTCTGGGAGCGCTCCTTGGCTTCTTTGATCATTCCGTTTCCGGTTCCGCCAGCGGCGTGGAAGATGATGTAGGCACCGGCGTTGTACTGCTTCTGGGCGATAGCCTGGCCCTTGTCCGGAGCGGCGAAATCGCCGGCGTAGTCCACGAGGATCTTCATCGTGGGATCGACAGCCTTGACTCCCTGCTCGAAACCGGCCTGGAACTTTTCGATGAGGGCGAACTGCATGCCGCCGAGGAATCCGAGGGTGTTCTTGCCGTCGGCCTTGGCTTTGAGGGCCGCGGCCACGCCGACGAGGAAGGAGCCCTCGTGCTCGGCGAACACGGCGTTAGCCACGTTGGGGACGGTCTTTCCGTTTTTGTCGGTGACGACGGAGTCGATTATCATGAACTTCTGCGTGGGGTTCTTGGTGGCCACTTCGAGCATCGCGTCGTTGAAGAGGAAGCCGGGGGCGACGATGAGGTTGAGCTTCTCGTCCGCGAAGGTGGTGAGATTGGGTACGTAGTCGGCGCCTGCGGCGGACTGGAGATACTTGTAGTTGGCCTTGGGCAGCTTGTTGTCCTTGGCGAACTTGAGGATGCCTTCCCAGGTTCCCTGGTTGAAGGATTTGTCGTCGATGCCGCCTACGTCGGTGACGAGGCCCACTTTGAACTGGCCGAATACTGGCGCCGCCAGGAGAGCGACGGCGAGCAGAGCGAACAGGGCTTTTTTCATGCGGAATCCTCCCTAGAACTGCGGTGAAAGCGCCTTATTCCCGGTCCTAGAGACTGGTATGAAGCGCCGAGGCAATAGTAAATCCCACACCCTGGCTTGTCAATGATTTTTTGCCTTCAAGGCCATCCCGAGGAAGGGGCTGGCCTGCGTGTCGAGCGTGCTCCGAGGCGGTTCGGTAGAGGCTTTCAGTCCTCAGCGCCGGCAACTATCGCCACGCCAGCCGAAGCCCCGATGCGGTACGCCCCGGCCTCGAGGAGGGCGATGGCGTCCGACCTGGTGCGGATTCCGCCCGAGGCTTTTATCTTCAGGGTTTCGCCGAGGGTCTGGCGCATCAGGGCGATGTCCTCGACCGTGGCACCTCCCGTGCCGAAACCCGTGCTCGTCATCACGCAGTCGGCGCCCGCGGCGAGGGCAGCCCTGCATGCGAGGACTTTTTCTTCCCTGTCGAGCTGGCAGGTCTCGATGATCACTTTGACGGGGATCGGGCGAGCTGCGCGGACTACGGCGGCGATATCCTCGGCTACCCTTTTCCAGTCGCCCGACTTGGCGAAGCCTATGTTCATAACCATGTCAATGCCCGTTGCCCCCTGCGCCGCCGCCAGGGAAGCCTCGGCCGCCTTGGTCTCTGTCGAGTTCGCACCGAGCGGATAGCCGACCACCGACGTTACCCCGATCCCGCTGCCTTCGAGCTCGGCTGCGGCGAGGCCTACCCAGCAGGGATTCACGCAGACAGCCGCGAAGCCGTATCTCCTCGCCTCGGCGCAATGCCTGCGCAGATCGGCTTCCCCGGCTTGGGCCTTGAGCAGGGTATGGTCCACCATTCCGGCCAGTTCCTTCCGGCTCCACTCGCGTTTCATACGCCCAGCCCTTCCTTTTCGGTATTCATATCTCGAAGCGTCTCGACAGGTATTCCCGCCTGGTGGCCACCAGCTCCTTGAGCTCCGTGAGCATCCTCTGGTTCGCCAGGCGGGCTATGGGGAACACGTGGTTTTCGGTTTCGTCGGTGTAGCGCTTGACGAATGCCACGTCCGTCACGTAGCCCAGGCTTATCATGTTCGATATCCTGTCCGCCGACTTCAGGACCTTCGAGCGCGATGAGCCGAAGTCGCGGATCCGAGCCAGGAATTCCACTTTGGTCTCTATGGGCCGGCGGGTAACTTCCAGGACCAGGCGGTAGACATCGGAGGATTCTTGGTCGATGGAGAGAATGCTGTCGCGGTCGAAGTCCGGGATGTCCTCCAGGAGGTCGTGGATGACCGACGCCTTGAGGAGTACAGAATCTATATAGCCATAGTCCATGAGTATGGTCATGGTGTCCAACTGGTGCCGGAACATGTTCCCGCCCGAGCGCCTCGGCTTGCCTATGAGGCTGGTGGCGAGCTGGATGTAGGGAGCGAGGTGCATGTCTCGGAGCTTCCGCATCGCCTTTTCGTCCATGGGCGCGGCTTCGGCTCCCAGAGGCGGTACGAATCCGGGAATACCAGGGGGGTCGGACGGCATGTCCTTCTCCGGCCTGGAATTCCCCTGCCCATTCACGATAGCTCCTCCACATAGCGGCCAAGCTTGCCTGCCTTGGCCACGGCGGCCGCGAGTTTTGCCCTTTCCTGCTCAACGATCTCGGGCGGGGCCGATCTGAGGAAAGCCTCGTTCGCCAGCTTTGCGCTCAGACGGTCGGCGAATTCCTTTTCCCTGACCATGTCTTTGCGGAATTTTTCCACGAGTTTGGCTCCGTCAACGATATCGCCCACTTTGCAGTAGAGCTCGAAGCCCTTGCCCACGAGGGCTACCGTGCCCGCGCTACGCCCTGCCCCGGGACCGAGGAAGACAGGAGGCGGCCCCGAGACGAGGAGGCTCACGAGATCTGCCTGGGATCTCAGGAAGGGCGCTGCGGCGAAGCCCTCCTCCACCCGGATCTCCAAGGGCATCTGGATATCAGGAGGTATCTGGAATTCCGATCGCAGGGTGCGGGCCAGGGAGACGAGCTCCTGGAGACTAGCGAACGAGGCTTCGAGCTCGGGATCCGGCCGCCCTGCCGCCGAATCGGTCGCCGCGCCGTCCGCGGAACTAGGCCAGGGCTTCGATATGAGCATGCCCGAGGCGTTGGGAAGCTTTCCATAGATCTCTTCCGTGACGAAGGGGAGGAAGGGATGGAGGAGCCTAAGGCTGGTCTCGAGCACCATGAGGAGGACGCTGGTGGCCCTGTCTTTCTCCTCCTCCGAGCCTCCCTTTGTCGAAAGCTTCGTGGCTTCTATGTACCAGTCGCAGAAATCGTCCCAGAAATAGGAGTAGGCAGCTTGGGCCGCTTCGTTGAACCTCCAGCCCTCGAGCGCCTGGGACACCTGGGCGGAGGCGCTAGAAAGCCGTCCCAATATCCATATATCCACGGGCTTGAGTTCGAGCCCATCCGGCTTCAGTAGCTCCCTGCCTTCGAGATTCATCAGGATGTATCGCGAAGCGTTCCAGACCTTGTTGGCGAACTTGGAACCCATTTTGAAGCTTTCGCGATCGAGGAGGATGTCCTGGCCGGCGGCGCAATTGTAGGCCAGGGTAAAGCGCAGGGCGTCGGCCCCGTACTCGTCCACGATCTCGAGAGGATCGATGCCGTTGCCCAGGGATTTGGACATTTTACGACCGTGTTTGTCTCGTATGAGTCCATGGATATAGACCTGTGCGAAAGGACTCTTTTCCGTGAACTCCATGCCGGCCATGATCATTCTGGCCACCCAGAAGAAGATGATGTCGTAGGCCGTAACGAGAGCGCTGGTCGGATAGTACTTCCTGAGGTCGGCAGTATCCCTGGGCCATCCCAAGGTGCTGAAGGGCCAGAGCCATGATGAGAACCAGGTATCCAGGACGTCCTCGTCCTGGTAGATGTCTAGTGAGCCGCATTTCTTGCAGTAGGAGGGATCTTCTCTCTCCACCAGGACGGCCCCGCAATGTCTGCAGTAAAAGACGGGTATGCGGTGACCCCACCACAGCTGGCGGGAGATGCACCAGTCGCGGATGTTCTCCAGCCAGCGCTGGTAGGTGTTCTCCCATTTCTTGGGAAAGAACTCCACATCCCCGTCCTGCCAGGCTTTCAGCGCTTTTTCGGCCAGGGGCTTCATTCGCACGAACCACTGGGAGGAGAGGAAGGGCTCTATGGAACTGTGGCACCTGTAGCAGTGGCCTACGGCGTGGTTGAGCTTCTCTTCGGATTTGAGAAGGCCAAGGGTCTCCAGATCGGCGAGCACGGCCTTCCGCGCCTCGAGCACTCTCATGCCCCTGTACTTGGCTGGGGCCTTGTCGGAGAGGGATCCGTCGGGATTGAGTATGTTGACCCTCTCGAGGCCGTGGCGGTTTCCTACCTCGAAGTCGTTCGGGTCATGGGCGGGGGTTATCTTGACCAAGCCCGTGCCGAACTCCCTATCCACATAGGGATCGAGTATGATGGGAATCAGCCTGTCCGTCAGGGGCAGGCGCACCCGTTTGCCCGCCAGGGCTCTGTAGCGCTCATCCTCGGGATGGGCGGCTACGGCGGTATCGCCGAGGAGGGTCTCGGGCCTGGTGGTGGCGATCTCTATCCGCCCGCTCGGGCATTCGTCGCACGGCCCGTTATCGAGCTCGTACCAGATGTGCCACATGGAGCCCGCCTCGTCCTCGTGCTCCACCTCGTCGTCCGAGAGGGCCGTGCCGCAGGAAGGGCACCAGTTGACGAGGTATTCGCCCTTGTAGACGAGATTGCGCTCGTAGAGGGTGACGAAGACCTCGCGCACGGCCTTGGACAAGCCCTCGTCCAAGGTGAAGCGCTCGCGCGACCAGTCCACGCTCGCCCCGATCTTGGCGAGCTGGTTGTTGATGAAGGCCTTGTGTTCCCTGGCCACTTTCCAGGTTTCCTCGACAAAGGCCTCGCGACCCATCTTGCGCCTGTCCTTGCCTTCCTTGCGGAGCTTTTTGTCTACGACGTTCTGGGTGGCGATACCTGCGTGGTCGGTACCCGGCACCCAGAGCGTGGGCATGCCCAGCATGCGCCTGTACCGGACCTGGATATCCTGGAGGCTGTTGTTGAGGGCGTGCCCCATGTGGAGCACACCGGTCACGTTCGGAGGGGGAATGACGACGGAAAATGGCTTGGCCTTTACGCCGACCTTGGGCTGGAAATGTCCTTCGTCCTTCCAACGCCTGTAGATCGCGTCCTCGAATCCTTTCGGATCGTAGGCCTTCGCCAATTCGATCGCCTTCATGCAGACCCTCCGCCTCTCCGGGCTTCAATTCGAGCCAAGCCTTCGGATGATCGAACAGCATAGCGAGAATGCCCCGCCATTGGAAGTGGATCGTGCCGGCCTGGAAGCGCTCAGCGTTCCTCGATTCGGATTGAAGCGCGGATGCCCTTTCAATTAGAGCTTCCATGCCCCATAATTCCCAAACGTACGTGAGCGAGAGCATCCCAGCAAGAAGGTGGCACAGATATGGAAAAGCGCGCGCCCTGGTCGTTTCTGGAAGAGTACAGGGGCCGGGAGTTCTCGGGTGAATGGCCCACCCTCCCCGAGCTCCTGGCTATCACAGCCGAACGGTATCCCGATAGGCCTGCCTTCACCGCCTACTCTCCCGAACGGGTGAGCCTCGATTACGCCCAGGCTCTCAACCTGGTCCGGGGCATAGGTGCCACCCTGGAATCCATGGGCTTCAGCAGGGGACAGAACGTGGCGCTGACAGGCAAGAACTCTCCCGAATGGGCCATAGCCTATCTTTCCATACTCCAGGCGGGGGCCACAGTAGTCCCCATAGACTACCAGCTGAGTTCGGCGGAGATCGCCAACCTGATCAGGGCAAGCGACGCCAAGGCCCTCTTCGTCGACGAGGAAAAACACGATGAATTGGCCAAAGCCTGCCCAGATCTCGTCGCCCGATTCTCGCTCTGGGACAAGGGACCGGACTATGTCTACGGATTGGCCAAGCCCGGGATCGCGCCGAAACGGCCAGCCGATCCCGCGAGGCCGGAAGACCTGGCGGCCATCCTTTTCACCTCGGGCACGACGGGTACACCAAAGGGCGTAATGCTCACCCACCAGAACCTGGTGTCGGACTGCTTCCTCGCCCAAGCCAATCTCACCATCCTCAGTACGGATGTCTTCTACGCCCTCCTGCCTATCCACCACTCCTACACCATGCTCGCGGTCTTCATCGAAGCCGTGTCCGTGGGAGCGGAAATAGTCTTTGGCAAGAAGATGGTGGTCAAGCAGATCCTGAAGGATCTCAAGGACGCGAGGGTCACCATGTTCCTTGGTGTCCCATTGCTTTTCAACAAGCTCCTCAATGGCATCCTGAAAGGGGTCAGGGAGAAGGGAGCTCTCGTCTATGGGCTCATCTCGGCGTTAATGCGCGTTTCCGGCTTGGTGAAGAAAACCTTCGGCGTCAACCCCGGCAAGCGTATATTCCATTCGGTCCTGGACAAGGCCAGCCTCTCAACCATACGCATCTGCATTTCCGGAGGAGGCCCCCTGGCGCCCTCGGTGTTCAGGAAGTACAACCAGCTCGGCATCGACTTCGTCCAAGGATACGGGCTCACCGAGACTTCGCCGATCCTCACCCTGAATCCCGTGGAGCGTTACAAGGAAACCTCGGTCGGCAAGATCCTGCCGAGAGTGGAAATGCGAATCCTCGACCCCGACGAATCCGGGATTGGCGAGATTGCCGTCCGCGGTCCCATGGTGATGCAAGGCTATTACAAGTTGCCCGAGGAGACAGCCGAGGTGTTCACGCCCGACGGCTGGTTCAAGACCGGAGACCTTGGCTACCTGGATGAGGAGAACTACCTCTATTTGACGGGAAGGGCCAAGAACATGATCGTCACGGAGGGAGGCAAGAACGTCTATCCGGAAGAGATAGAGAACCGCTTCCAGCTCTACGAGGAAGTGGACCAGGTGCTGGTCCGGGGGTATTACGAGGATCAGGAAAGGAGCTCGGAACTCATAGAAGCCCTGATACATCCCGATCCCGACTGGCTTAAACGACAGAACATCGATGACTCCGAGGCATGGAAGGGCGCCGAAGCGCGCATGAGGCAGATTGTCGAAGAAGTGAACCAGGGCCTCCTGCCCTATCAGAAAATAACGAGGGTCCAAACCTTGCGGGAAGCCCTGGAGATGACGACGACGAAGAAGGTCAAGCGTTTCGGCGTCCATGTGTAGATAGCCAGAGGCCTCGAAAAGCTCCCCGTGAAAGACAGGCTGGATCCCCTGCGTGGCGCTCCCCTTCCCCTAGCAGAAACGGAGCTGGGGAAATCGCCGCGCCGCTCTCCGGCACTTCTGGGCCTCGCGGCCCTCGTCACCACGGCGAAAAGCGGCGCGTGAGATCAGTAGCCCGTGGCTCCCTGGGCGCCCGTCACTATGGCTATGGAAGACGAGGCGCCTATGCGCGTGGCACCGGCTTCGATCATGGCGATGGCGTCCTCGTAGGTCCTGACCCCGCCCGAGGCCTTCACGCCCATGGTGGGGCCTACGGTTTTCCGCATGAGGGCTATGTCCTCGACCGTCGCCCCCGCCTTGGAAAAGCCTGTCGAGGTCTTGACGAAATCGGCCTTCTCCTCCGCAGCTATCGTGCAGGCTTTCACCTTCTCAGTTTCGTCAAGAAGGCAGGTTTCGAGGATAACCTTGAGGACGACTCCTGCTCCGCAGGCTTCCCGCACAGCCCGGATATCCTTGCGCACGGCATCGATATCGCCCGACTTCAGCGCCCCCACATTGATGACCATGTCTATTTCGCGCGCGCCCCGTTCAACGGCGATGCGGGCTTCGAAAGCCTTGGCTTCCGCATCCATGGCGCCGAGGGGGAATCCCACCACCGAGCACACCTTGATTCCCGTCCCTGCCAGCCTTTCGGCGCAGAAAGCCACCCAGGATGAATTGACGCATACCGAAGCGAAGCGGTATCGGGCGGCTTCATCGCAGAGAACGGAAACCTGATCCCTGGTGGCATCGGGTTTGAGGAGGGTATGGTCGATATAGGACGCCAGGTCGCGGGCGGACACTCCCTCGACCTGTCCGTATTGTGCCGCTGTTGTCATGTATGCGAGCCTCCGCGCTCGGCTGGATCATAGTCTGCCCGGAGCGCCGGGGCAATACGCCAGGCCCGGTCAGCCGCCTAGTTCTCCTTTCTGAGAACGGTCACACAGTTGGTCACCGAGGATCCTCCCACGTTGAGAGCCACGCCCACCTTGGGCGCGCCCTTGGCTGGCTGGGCGCCGATAGGCTCGCCTGCAAGCTGCTTGTAGAGGAGGACGTTCATGGACACGCCGGTTGCCCCCACGGGATGGCCCTTGGCTTTGAGGCCGCCCGAGAGGTTGACCGAGCATGCCGGATCCTCGCGGCCGAATCGGCCATCCAGGTAATCGTATCCAGCGCGTCCGTTGGACGAAAGACCGAGGGCTTCGGTGCAGAGCAGCTGGTTGATCGTGAAGCAATCGTGGACCTCGGCTATGTCGATGTCCCCTGTAGCGATGCCCGCCTCGGAAAAGGCGCGTCTGGCCGCTTCCTTGCCCGCCATCAGCTCGTGCATGTTCGGCCGTACCGATATTGCGAGCCTCTCGTTCGCCTGGCCTATGCCGGCAATCTTCACCGATTTCGGCCCCCTCGCCAGGCTGGTGTCCGAACGGGCTATAACCAGGGCTGCGGCCCCGTCGGTGACGAGGGAACAGTCGTGGAGCCTCAAGGGGGGAGCTATCATGGGGTTCTTTTCGGGAGGCAGGGCGAGGATGGCTTCTGGCGAGTGGAGTCCCAGCCTGTCCGCAGGACCTCCTTTACCGAAATGGGCCAGCGGATTGTCCAGGGCGTTCTTATAATTCAGGGCTGCCACATGAGCGAGCATCTTCGCGAGCGTCTCGTCGCTCAAGGAGTACCTGGCTGCGTATCCCTTGGCGTATTCGGCGAAGAGGCCGGGGAAGGTCATGCCCTTGGCTCCTTCCTCAGCCCAGTGTGAACAGGTGGCAAGTCCATGGGTGACGCCCTTGGTATCGAGAAGGTTCATTTTTTCCACGCCTACCACGAGGGCTACCTCAGCTCTCCCGGATTCCACGGCGTAAATGGCGTTGTAAAGGGCCACGGAGCCCGAGGCGCAGGCGTCCTCGACCCTGTACATCGGCTTGAAGCGCAGTCCAACAGGGTCGATCTCCACGCCGAGGGAGCCGATGTGCTCCTGGTTGGCGAAGATCCC
>DATCUA010000095.1:0-7293 GCA_036567645.1 Rectinemataceae bacterium
CCGCCGATGGATTCGAAATGCATCCCTACACGGCCCGAGGAGAAGAGGGGATTGGCCTTGTTCTCGCGTCCTCCATAGATGAAGACGCCTTCCTTGGACAGGTCATAGATGGTCTGGAGGTGACGGATGACAATCGGAGAGTTGAAGACTAACTGGGTATCCAGCCCGTCGAATCCGTTGTTCCTCGTGCCAAAGGGCAGGTTGTGCCAGGCGGAGAAGTTCTCGAGCTGGATCCAGGAGATCCAGTTGGTGGAGAAGCCGCCTTCCATGCCTGAAGCTTTGAGCTTCTTGGCAACCTCGAAGAACTCGGGCCAGGTGACGGGGGGTTTCTCTGGATCGAGGCCGGCTTTCTTGAAGGCGTCCTTATTGTAGTACATGACAGAGGTTGAGGAATTGAAGGGCAGGGAGAGCATCTCGCCCTTGGATGTGGAGTAGTAGCCGGTGATCGTGGGAATGTACACCTTGGGATCGAACTTTTCATTGTTCTCCGCCATGAGCTGGTAAACCGGCTTTACCGCTCCCTTGGCTGCCATCATGGTGGCTGTTCCAACTTCATAGACCTGGATGATGTGGGGGGCCTGGCCAGCGCGGAATGCTGCAATGCCGGCGTTCATCGTGTCGCTGTAGGAGCCCTTGTAGACGGGCACTACCTTGAAATCCTTCTGGGTAGCGTTGTACTTATCGGCCAGTGCTTGTACCGTGTCGGCGTTCTTGCCAGTCATGGCATGCCAGAACTCGATGGGAGTCTGGGCATAGGCGCCGGCTACCAAGAACAGGGCCAGGGCCAGGAATGCGAATCTCTTCATGAAAGCCTCCTTATGAAATGGGCGGGCATGATAATCCCGCATGTACGCCGGACAGTGTAAACCGATACAGCCGGTCTGGCAAATGAAATCTCGCGGCGGATCGGCCCGATTCTCCCCATTCTGTTCACCATCAGTTCAGCGCCTTCCCAGGACTTCCAAAGCCAGGTCGGGGAAATCGGTTATGAGCCCCGTGACGCCCCAGGAAACGAGGCGCTCCATGTCGGCCCTCTCGTTGACGGTCCAGACATTGACGTCGAATCCCGCCGAACGCAGGGCCTGAACCGTGGCCTTGTCCAGATATTTCCCATTCGGATGAAAGGCTATGGCTCCCAGGCTCTTCATGAGGCCCACGGGATCGGGGATGGGGCGGTTCACCAGGGCGGCCAGAGCCAATCCGGGCGCTGCTTTCTTCATCCGTACCAGATAGTCGTGGTTGAAGGACGAAATGAGGATTGAATCCCCGATTCCGAGTCTTTCCACGAGCTGAGCGGTTCGCTCGACAATCCAGGAATCGCAGGCCCTCCCCGTGGCGTCCTTGATCTCTATGTTGACCCTCCAGCCCGAAGCCTTGGTGAAAAGAAGGGCCTCCTCCAAGGTGGGAAGCCCGAGTCCTGCGAAGCTCTGGATGTCCTCTGGCCCGACCCTGCCCGCGGCAATTTGGCCGAAGGGATCTGCCGCTTTGTACCAGGAGCCTGCATCCAGGCTCCTGAGTTCTGCGAGAGTGAAATCGTAGACAGTCCAGGGCTTGCGGCCGGGATAGCGCAGGGCTGCGTCCGTCGTGCGTTCGAGGTTGTCGTCGTGAAGGACGACGAGGATTCCGTCTGAGCTGGCCGCTACGTCGAGCTCCCACGAATCGGCGCCCGCTTCCAGGCCCTTCCGGGCTGCCAGGATGGTGTTCTCGGGAGCTATGCTCCTATTCCCCCTATGGGCGATCACCTTCACTGCCTTTTCCGTAACCATGTCGTATTCCTTTCCGGAGATGCCGAGCCCGGCCTGTCCTTTCGCGGGCGCCTGGGTCGAGCAGGATACCGCGAGCGTTGCGAGGATGAGGGCCGCCGTACCGATGCGGGCGCGAGCGACTTTGACGCAGGGTTTCGTGCAGGCGTCCATGAGATGATCCTACGCCCGCCTGCGCCCCAAGGCAACAGGGGGGAAGGATCGAGGGCCCAGCGAGCGGATTTCGTCTTGGAAATGCGCTTCGGCTCGGATACTATGGGATCATGCGGAAAGATATCGTGGAAGCCGCGGGCGAGTTCTCAGCGTATGGAGCCCTCAAGCTGGCTTGGAGCTTCGGCTCGGGCGCCGAACACCTCATCCCCTCCGATTTCAGGAAGGTCGCGACGGGATGTTTTTCTTTCGAAGGACTGGAACTCGATAGCTGGGGGCTGGGACTCTCGGGCACTTACGCCCGGGGAGAGGCCGTCTCCCAAGACGTGGCCTGCCCGCCATCCGACTGGCTTCTCCCGTGGTGGAACGCCGATACCTCGGGATCGGGCAGTCTCGAAGTATTCCTGGCCGTGGAGGCTCCCTCTGGCTGGTCTTCGTGGTACCCCATGGGGAGCTGGGGGCAGAAGCCGACGAGCTTTTTTGCAGAAGACGCCGTGGCGAGCCTCCGTACCGACACGCTCTTCCTCTCGGGCACGACGACTCGATATAGGATTCGCCTCGTATTCTCAACGGGGGATCAGCCAGGCTCGGTGCGGCTGAGGCGATTCGGCCTCATCTGCCGCGACAAGGGAGAGAAGGTCCACCCTTCGCGCTCCTACCTGCTCAAAGACTGCGCCCTGAACGTGCCGCCTCGCTCTCAGATGGTTGAAGCCGCCGACGTGAAGGGCAGGATCTGCTCTCCCACCTGCTGCGCCATGGCCTTGGAATCCCTCGGCATCGGTCTTCCCACCCTCCTCGTGGCCGCCGACTGCTACGATGCCGGAGCCGGCATATACGGCAACTGGCCCTTCAATGTCGCCTCCCTGTGGAGGCTCGGCGCACGGGCAAGGCTCGATTATTTCCCCAATATGGAATCGGCCGCGGCAGACATACTCAGGGGGCATCCCTGCATCTGCTCCATTCGCTTCGCCGAAGGCAAGCTCCCGGGCGCCCCAATCTCCAAATCCTCCGGCCACTTGGTGCTCGTGCGAGGCTTCTCCAGGAGCGAAGGAGGGAAGGCGAAGGTTCTCGTCAACGATCCTGCCGCCCCTTCCCGGGACTCGGTCATGCGCTCTTACGCCGTGGAAGACTTCGAGGCAGCCTGGACAGGCGTGGCCTATGTGGTTGAAGGAAGCTCACGGCCCCAGCCCCAGTGAGGGAAGCGCCCGGGTGTGAGGGTAGTGCGCCCTGAGGATTTCCAGGTTTTCCCCGGCTCTGGACTTCCTTCCCTCCAGCGCCAGGGCGCGGGCTTCTAAGGCATAGGCGTCGAATACGAGCCTATTGTCGAAGCGCTCGAGGGTTCTCTCCTCGGTCCAGCGCCCCAAGATCTCCAAGGCTTTCTTCCTTTCAGCGGCATCCCCGAGGTTCATGCGCCTCGCCCTTTCGATGTCCCTGGAGAGGGCGGGATAGCCGCTCGTCGTCCTGAATACCAGGATCGCGGCTGCGCTCGAGAAGACAGCAAGGGAAAGAGCGAGGAGGATCCGCCAAGGGAAGCGCTTTCCTGGCTTCAGGCGGATGAAGAAAATGCAGAGGGGGAGGGTGGCGAGGCTGATCGACAGCCCCAGGATTTCCCAGATGTCCCGCTTGTATTCCAGCACGACCTCGGAGCTCCGCGGAACGATGAGCATGAAACCGGGAGATGCTGGATACAGCTTTTCCCCGCCCCTAGACTTCCAGCCAGGGGCGTAAGCCACTCGGATGAGGTGAGGCTTCCCAGGCTCGGATGTCGTGAATGCGATGCGAAAATTATCCAGGCTCTCTCCCGTAACGGCTCGTCCTAGGCCGGATTTCGAGCCGAGTCGAGAATCTCCATCCATCGCCGCCCGGGCAAGGGCGTAATTCCTGTATTCCCCGTATCCGGCAAAGCGCTGGATTCCCGGCATAGAAAGGAGCGCGGGATCGGCGAAAGCCGAGGACACGAAGGGGAGGCCGTAGAGCTCGTACTCTCTGAAAAACCGGTAATAGTCGCCCCGAAAGCCTCCACCCCCCTCCCCCACGACGCTGAGCTCCCCATCAGCCAGGACCGAGACATAGGAGGCCGGAAAGCCCGTGTATGCATACACGGAGAATTTGCCCAGCTGCTTGTCCAGAATAAAATCGGGATGCGAATCGAACCTTGCCTTTATTTCTGGGCTGTGGACGATTATGCCCCAGGCGTTCACGAGATCGAAGGAAGGGGACCAGGAAGCCTTGTCTACCTGAGCGTAGATCCTTTCAGGCTCCGGATCGGCGGGATTGGGCGAATAGCGGCTCTGGAGGTAGGTAGAAGCCCTCGCCATGTGGCTCGAGCCGTAATGGATGCCTTCTGTGCTCGGCCTGCCTGCGAAGAGCCAGAGATTCTCGAAGCCCCGTTCTGAACCGAAATCGGCATTGTCTTTCTGATCCTGCTTTTCCCAGAGCAGGCGGCCTTTCTCCATTCCTCCGGGGTACTCATCGCCAAGGGATCGCAAAAATGCCCATTGCGGTTTCGCCTCGTAGCCCGAGTAATTCCAGGAAAACCAAGCGGGGGAATTTCGCGCCAGCTGGATAGCCAGGGCGCAGGATCCTAGGCCCACAGCCGCGACAAGGGCAGGGCGGCAGATCTTTCCGTAGCCGCCGGTACGCCGAGTCTTCGTATCGCGCGCTTCGGCCGGCGCCCTTCCTCTTCCCGCGCGCGCCGGTTCCTTCTTCAAACCCAGAGAATCCAGCGCCAGCGAGGCCAGCGAAGAGAGTCCGAGAATGCACACGATGAGGGCCGAGGGCACGAATCGTATATCGGGCATGCCCATGCCCGGCGCGCAGAGGAAGAGGAAGGCGCAGGCTCCCAACGAGTAGACGAAGAAGCCCGATAACCGACTTCCCGCGCCGCCCAGGGCACCGGGCCAGCCTCCATGTCGTCTCTCTCGCCCGCTTTGGGCATTCCTCCACCTTGATCGACCAAGGGCCAAACCGGCGAACAAAAGGGCGCATGGAAGCCAGAGCCAGGCGAGAGTCTGCCCGAGGAATTCCTTGATGGAGCTGAACTTCCAGATCATGGAAATCGGCTGTGCCCAGGATCTCGTGGCGGCCATCGGGACGAGCCAGAAAGCCATGAGCATGAGGGCCGTGGCGTAGCTGCACAGGATTCTCGCCATGGTACGCCCACCTTCCTGCCGCCTCCGGGGCAAGAGAAGGCCGAATGCGGGATAGAAGGGCATGAAGAAAGCGGGCATGAAGACGAAGAAATGGCAGAGTCCGATGATCCCGAGGAGGATCCCCGTACCAACGCCGCTTCTATCCTCTTCCCGATCCCGCAAGGCTGAAGCTGCCAGGAGCGGAAGAAGGGCGAGGGCCCAAGAAAAGCAGAACTCCCCGGCGAAGGTGGAAAGCCAGTTGCCACCGAACATCGTGTAAGACTCGTTGAAAAGGAAGAGCAGTCCGCCTGCCGAGGCGAAGGCCCCGGCACGGGGCTTCTTAGCGATGGACCAGGCGGCGGCGAAGAGGGTGAAGGGGAGGGCGAAGCCGCCCACCACGGTCGCGATTTTGAGCGCCACTTTCAGTGGCAGGATCTTTCCGAGAAGGGCGGCTGAGAGGAAAGGAAGTACGAAATAGTGCTGTCCTTCCAGATACCCGAAAAAATTCGCCTGGCTGAAACCGAAAAGCCTTCCTCTCGGGAGGTAGTCCTCAGCCAGGGTCTTGAGCACCTGATACCAGGAGGCGCTGTCGCCTCCGGTGAGGATGGTATCTGAAAACAGGAGTCTGAGGTCGAAACGCGATACCATGGTGGCGCAAACGAGGGCGAGGACGAAGAAGGAGGCTACCGTCTCGGAGAAAGCCAGCCCCTTGAGAGTCTTACCGACGAGGCTGGAATCAGGCGGGCTGCCAGGCTCCGCTTTCGCTCGTTTCCCAGCCATGGCTCTAGGGCGCCAGAAGGAGGACGGAAGCGATGCCGAGAGCCAGCCCGGCGGCCTTCCTGACAGTCCATTGCTCTCCGAATGCAAGAGTGCCTGCCAGGACTGCGCAGAGGGAGACTGCCACTGTCATGAGAGGCGAAATCTTGGACAGATCCATCCTCCTCAATAGAGCGGCGTATGCGGCAAAGGATAGGGCATAGGAAAGGGCCGCGCAGGCGAGCCAGGCAAGATTGCCGGGGCTGAAGGCCTTGAAGCGCGAAGCGAGCTTCATGAAAACCTGGGCGCCGGCAGAGAACGCTATCCCTGAGAGGATCACTATGATATTCATGCGTCCTTCCTCATCCGATCGGGATCTGGGGATCGTTCGCGAAGCACGTAGGGAGGCCTCCCCTTGGCTTCCATGAAGAGCTTGCCCAGGTATTCCCCGATGAGGCCCAGGAAGAGAAGCTGGAGCCCTCCGATCAGAAGAAGTGAGATGAGGAGGCTCGTCCAGCCCTCCACCGTCCGGGAGGTGAAAAGACGCATGCCCAGGGCATAGAGGGCGTAGAGGAAACCCGAGATCGAGACAACTGCTCCCGCCATGGCCGAGAGGCGCAAGGGGCGGACGGAGAACGAAGTGATCCCCTCCAGGGCCAAGGAAAACATCCGCCGCAGAGAATACTTGCTGTGCCCAGTGCGCCTCGGGGCAGGATAGTATTCCAGCTCCGCAGTGGGCAACCCGAGCCAGGGCAGGGCTCCACGGATAAATAGGGAGGCTTCCTTCATGCTGAGGAGGAGGTCGACGGCGCGTCGCGAGAGGAGTCGGAAATCCGCTGCACCCGGGCTGATCCGCGTGTCCGACAGGGTATTGATCAGCGAATAGAAAAGCCTCGAACTCAGGCGCTTGAAGGCTCCCGGCGCCCCCTGAGAACGGTGCCTTCCTTGTGGCCCAGGCGTTCTTCGCGGCTCGAGCCTGATCGCGTTGACCACGTCGAATCCCAGGTCCATCTTTTCCATAAGCTTGGGAAGAAGCTCTGGCGGGTGCTGGAAATCCCCGTCCATGCAGGCTATCCTCTCTCCCCTCGCGGCCGTCAGCCCGGCGCGCAAAGCGGCCTGGTGGCCGAAGTTCCGCGTGAAGCTGAGGTATCTCAGCCTCGGGTTTTCCGATGCCAGCTTACGGAGTAGTCCCAAGCTTCCATCCACGCTCCCGTCGTCGACGAAGATGATCTCGAAATCCTTCAAGGGTTCAAGGGCGCGAGCTATTGCCGAGGCGAGGGCTTCGATGTTTCCCTCCTCGTCCAGAACGGGCACGACCACGGAGAGTATCGGCCTCGATCGTTCCATGGGTTCAGCCGCGATCATAGTGAGGAAGGTCCCCGGGCAGGACGAAGGATATCTCCACGAGGCCTTTCCGCTCGCCCTCGAAGGTCCATGGGCCCTGCCAGATGAGCTTTTTGACCCCTCCCTTCGAGATGGTGTAGATATTGGGC
>DATCUA010000096.1:0-6639 GCA_036567645.1 Rectinemataceae bacterium
GAGCCGGCCCCGCTCCCATGGATTCGGGCCGAAGCCCTGCCAGGAAGAGCACCCAGCGCAAGCGCACCGGGTTCGTTCGCAAGGAAGATATCGAACTCGAGAAGGAGCTCCAGCTCAAGAAGAAGGCCGAGGCCAGGGCTATCGCCATACCCAAGTCTATCGATATCATGGAGAACATCTCCGTTTCCGATCTCGCTAAAAAGATGAACATCAAGCCAGCAGAGCTCATTGCCAAGTTGATGGCCCTGGGCGTGATGGCCACGATAAACCAGAAGATCGACGCGGAAACAGCCACGATACTCGCATCAGAATACGGCTGCGAGGTCAAGATCGTCAGCTTGTACGACGAGACCGTCATAGAAAAAGCGGCCGACAATCCGGACGACCTCTGGCATCGCCCTCCAATTGTCACGGTCATGGGGCATGTAGACCACGGCAAGACCAAGCTCCTGGACGCCATCCGCAAAACCGATGTGGTATCGGGCGAGTATGGCGGGATCACTCAGCATATTGGCGCCTACCAGGTGGAGACGCCTAGCGGCGACAGGATCACGTTCCTCGATACTCCGGGACACGCGGCCTTCACCAAGATGCGAGCCCGCGGATCCCAGGTGACGGACATAGTCATTCTCGTAGTCTCTGCTGTCGAGGGTGTCATGCCCCAGACCAAGGAGGCCATCGACCACGCCAAGGCTGCCGGAGTCCCCATTATCGTCGCCATCAACAAGATAGACCTGCCGGAATCCAATCCAGACAGGGTCAAGACACAGCTCTCCGAGCTCGGCCTCATACCAGAGGAGTGGGGCGGAACCACCCAGTTCTGCGAAATATCCGCCCTCCAGAAGAAAGGCATCGCCGAACTCTTGGATGCCATACTCCTCCAGGCTGAGATCCTCGAGCTCACCGCCAGCTTCAACCGCATGGCCGAGGCCAAGATCATAGAATCGAGAATAGACCAAGGCAGGGGCATCGTAGCCACCATCATCGTGGAGAAAGGAACCCTTAGGATAGGCGATTCCTTCGTAGCGGGCATATTCCCAGGCAAGGTCAGGGCCATGTTCGACGACAAGGGCAATCGCATCGAGGAAGCTACCCCCTCCACTCCGGTGGAAGTCCTGGGCTTCGAGGGCATGCCCAACGCCGGCGACCCCTTCGAAGTCGTCGAGGACGAGAAGTTCGCCCGAGCCGTCTCGGATAAGCGCCAGGAGCTCAAGAAGTACGAAGAGGGAAAGAACGTCAAGAAAGTGACGCTCGACAATCTCTACGAAACCATCTCCGCCGGAGAAGTCCAGGAACTCAAGGTCATCATAAAAGGCGACGTCCAGGGATCGGTGGAAGCCCTGAAGGGCATGCTGGAAAAGTTGTCGACCAGGGAAGTCCGCCTGGCAGTCATCCGCGCCGCGGCGGGCGCTATCTCCGAGGACGATGTCATGATGGCCTCGGCATCGGACGCCATCATCATAGGATTCAACGTGCGCCCCAGCCCGGCGGCGAAGCTTCTTGCGGACAGGGAAAAGGTGGACATCAGGAAGTACAACATCATCTACCGCGCCCAGGAGGACATCCAGAAGGCCATGGAAGGCATGCTTTCGCCCGAGCTCAAGGAGCAGGACGTCGGCAAGGCCGAGGTGCGGAACATATTCCGCGTGCCCAAGGTGGGCATCGTGGCGGGCGTGTACATGCTCGAGGGCCTCGTGCATCGCACCAGCCAGGTCAGGGTCATCAGAGAGAATATCGAGATATTCCAGGGCAAGATATCCAGCCTCAAGCGCTTCAAGGACGACGTCAAGGAAGTGGTCGCGGGCTACGAGTGCGGAATAGGAATAGCGGACTGCAACGACCTCAAGGAAGGCGATATCCTGGAAATCTTCGAGACGGTGGAAGTGGCGAGGACCCTGGGCAAGGCGCAGGAAGATGGATCAGATAAGGCGTAGGCGTCTCGAGGAGACGCTGAAGGAAGAGATTTCTGCCCTCATCGCCTCGGGGGAAGTGCGGGATCCCCGTATCGGGCCTTTCGTGTCCATCACGCGGGTGGAGGCTTCCCGGGACGGCTCGACGGCCAAGGTCTGGGTGAGCCGGATAGGCGATAAAGAAGCCGAGTTGGATTCGGCCGTCCTGGGGCTGTCGAGCGCCTCTGGCTTCATACAAGCCCAGATATCGCACAGGGTGAGATTGAGGCTCACTCCTGTCCTGCGGTTCATGGCCGACAGGGGGATAAAGGAAGGCTTCGAGATGACGGAGCGGATAAAGGGTCTCGTCAAGGAATGAGCGCCTCTGGCTTCATCCTCTACGACAAGCCGGCGGGCCCTACCTCGTTTTCCGCTCTAGGCGATCTCAAGCGCACCCTCGGCACGACCAAGCTGGGCCATACGGGCACCCTGGATAGCTTCGCCACTGGGCTCCTCGTCGTCCTGGTTGGGGCGTACAGCCGCATCACCCCCTGGATCGTCGGACTGGATAAGGAGTACGAAGCCACGATAGCCTTCGGCGCCGAGACCGACACGCTGGATCCGATTGGCAGGCCGATTGCCTTCGCTCCTCCTCCGAGCCGAGAAGCCATAGAATCAGCCCTGCCCGAGTTCATCGGAACGCTTCTGCAGGTTCCTCCCAAGTACTCCGCCCTCCATATAGGAGGGGTGCGTGCTTCAGACAAGGCAAGAAGGGGAGAGGAATTCGACATCGCTCCCCGGCGTGTCGCGATAGGCTCCATCCAATTCCTGTCCTATGAAGCCTCGGCTGGGGAAGGCACGCCTGCCAGCCAAGGGGCGCTCGTGAGATTGCGCTTGAGCTGCTCTTCTGGCACCTATGTGCGATCCTTCGCGCGGGACCTGGCGCTCAGACTCGGTTCGAGGGCCCATCTCGCCGCTCTGAGGAGGACAGCCGTAGGGCCCTTCCGTGTCGAAAACGCAATGGACTCAGCCGATCCCGACATCTCGCCCAGGGCTTTGGATGCCGAGACTGCGCTAGCGATAGGATTAGGCGTCGTCCGGATAGGGCAATCAAGAGCGGGGGATTTCGCCCTCGGCAAGCTCTCGGCCCTCTCCCACCTTGTGCCGACGCTCACCCCGAGCTCAGATACAGCCGTCTTCGTCGAGGGAGGTCCCTATGACGGGGCTTTCTTGGGAATTGTGGGCTGGAAAGAAGAGAAGCCCTGCTTTCGCCTCGTCCTCGCCCCCGCCCGGGAGGAGGGACGATGATCCTCTATTCCTGGGAAGAGTTCCTGAAGGGGAGCGAAGGACCGCCATGGTCTGTGACCGTGGGCGTTTTCGATGGGGTCCACCTCGGCCACAAGCGCCTCATCCAGCGCGTGAGGGAAATGGAGCCGCAGGCTTCGAGCGCCGTAGTGACGTTCCGGGACAATCCCAAACGCGTTCTGCATCCTGCAAGCTACCGGGGAAGCCTGATGACCCTCGAGCAGAAGCTCGATGCGCTCGAAGCCTGCGGCCTCGGCGCCTGTGTACTCATTGACTTTTCCGCCGATTTCGGTACACTTTCAGGCGCCGCTTTCCTCGCTGGATTGGCGGCAGCGGGAACGCGTTACCTATCCATAGGTCCTAATTTCCGGTGCGGACATAGGATGGACGCCGACGCGGAAGCGGTGGAGAAGATCTGCGCCAGCCTGGGTATACGGACAGGGATAGTCGAGCCCCTCATGCGGGGCTCGCACCCGATCTCTTCGAGCAGGATACGGAACGCCATATTGGAAGGCCGGCTCGATGAAGCCGAGGCTATGCTGGGCAGGCCATATTCGCTCGCTCTGGAAGGGGAATGGAGCCAGGAAGCCGGAGGCTGGGCAGTCGAGGTCGCCGAAGGCGCGGTCCTCCCCCCGGAAGGCCTGTATTCGGTCGCCCCTCCTGGGCGCGGAATCAGGTCTGTTTCGCTCCTTCGGAACAGACGCCTTTTTATTGAAGGTGTCGATCCCCGAGGCGTGAGGGAACTGTTTATCATCGATTCTGTTGAGAGAGAGTAGAAGAAGGAGAAATAAGAAGATGGCATTGACCAAAGAGGACAAGGCCCAGATCGTGCTCGAGTACGGCAAGAGCGAGAAGAATACCGGGTCTGTGGAAACCCAGATCGCGCTTCTCACTAAGCGTATTGCGTATCTAACCGAGCACTTCAAGGTGGCGAAGAAGGACACGAATTCCCGCCGCGGGCTTTTGAAGCTCGTCGGCCAGAGGCGCAAGCTGCTGAAGTACCTCCAGAGGACTGACCTCGAGGGATACAGAGCCCTCGTGGATAAGCTCCAGATCAGGAAGTGATTCGGGAAGCGGTATGAAGAGGGGGCCCCGCCGTTGCGGCGACGGGCCTCTTTCCATTGATCCGGGCTTGTCCCGGAGCGGCTGACCAGAAATAAAGAAGGTATTGAATGGTGCATACGGTACGCTGCCAGGTGGGCGGCGAAGTCCTCACTCTCGAGACGGGGCGTATGGCGAAGCAGGCCGGAGGCGCGGTGTTCGCGACCTACGGCGGAAGCGCTGTCATAGCCACGGCTTGCTGCTCGGACAAGGTGACGGAAGGTTTGGATTTCGTCCCCCTGACTGTTGAATACAACGAGAAGTACTATGCCGCAGGAAAGATTCCCGGCGGTTTCATCAAGCGCGAGACACGGCCCAAGGACAGGGAGATCCTAGTATCCAGGATCATCGACCGCCCCATGAGGCCACTCTTCGACAAGGCATTCGGCCGCGAAATCCAGGTCGTTCCTACGTGCATATCCACCGACCAGGTGAATCCACCCGACATCGTTGCAATCAACGCCGCCAGCGCCGCAGTCCACATCTCCGATATTCCCTTCGCCGGCCCCATAGCCGCGGTGCGAGTGTGTCTCATCGGAAGCACCTACGTCGTCAATCCAAGCTATGAGCAAATGGAGAAATCCTCCCTGGAGATAACCGTCGCCGGCACTGCCGTGGGAATCACCATGGTGGAAGGCGGATCGAATGAAGTCACCGAAGCCGAGATGATCGGGGCCATCGAGTGCGCCCGCGAGCCCATAGCAAAGATCTGTGCGGCTATCGAAGAATTGAGGAAGCTGGCCGGGAAGGAAAAGAGGGCGCTGGCCCCCCTGAAGGCGACCCTCAACAGGGCAGAGGAAATCCGAGCATACGCGGAGGAGCGCCTAGCGGTTGCGCTCTTCACCAAGATCAAACAGGAACGGGGAGCCGCGGTCAGACAGGCGATACAGGAAACCGAAGCCGCCTTCGCCGACGCCCTCACGGACGAGACCCAGAAGAAACTCTTTGGCGCCCTGATGGAGGATATCCAATACCATATCCTCAGAAACTCCATCCTCGACCGCTCCCTGCGCGTCGACGGGCGTGGACTCGAGGACATTCGCCCCATAACCTGCGAGATCGGTATTCTACCAAGGACCCACGGCTCGGCGCTCTTCACCAGGGGCGAAACCCAGGCCCTGGCGGTCACCACTCTCGGCACGGTCTTCGATGAGCAGATCTTCGACGATATAGTGGGTGATAGAAGGGAGCGCTTCATGCTCCACTACAACTTCCCCCCCTTCTCCGTCGGGGAGACGGGCAGATTGGGCACGGGACGAAGGGAAATTGGCCATGGCGACCTAGCGCGCAGGTCGCTTGAAGCCGTGCTTCCCCCGAAGGAAAAGTTTCCGTACACCATTCGGGTGGTATCCGAGGTTCTGGAATCCAATGGCTCCTCTTCCATGGCCACGGTCTGCGCATCCTCCCTCTCGATGATGCATGCTGGCGTGCCTGTGAAAAAGCCAGTAGCGGGCATCGCCATGGGACTCATCACCGATGAAAAGCGCTACGCCGTCCTCTCCGACATCCTCGGAGACGAGGATCACCTGGGCGACATGGATTTCAAGGTAGCCGGCACCAAGGACGGGATTACTGGATTCCAGATGGACATCAAGATCTCATCCGTGACCACGGAGATCCTCACCAAGGCGCTCGAGCAGGCAAGGAAGGGCCGCCTCCATATCCTTTCCATCATGGAGAAAACCCTGGATGCGCCGAATTCGGACATTTCCGAGTATGCTCCCAAGGTTGTAACCGCCAAGGTGGACCAGGAAAAGATCGGCGCCATCATCGGCCCGGCCGGAAAGAACATCAAGGGCATGTGCGAGAAGTACGACGTCCAGATCAATGTAGACGAAGAAGGCAACGTGACCATCTACGGAAAGAACCAGAAATCCGCCTATGATGCCCGCGAAGCCGTCTTGAGCCTCGTAGAAGAGCCCGAAGTGGGCAGGATTTACCAGGGGACAGTCAAGCGAATCATGGAATTCGGCGCCTTTGTCGAGATAATGCCCGGCAAGGAAGGCCTGGTGCATATATCCAGGATGTCCAAGGCCAGGGTAGAGCGCGTCACAGACCTCGTGCGAGAAGGTGATGCCGTCAAGGTCAAATTGATGGAGATCGACCATATGGGCAGGCTCAACCTGGCCATGCTCGATGCCCTGGACGAAAATGGAGAGCTGCCTTCCCAAGCCAGGGATTCGCGGCCTTCCCGCGACACCAGGAGCACGCGCGACGACCGCAGGTACGATGAGCGGAGGGGCCCGCCCCAGCGACGATGAGTCTTTTCGATGCAGGGTCCTACACGCCTCGAGTCGGGGATACGCCTCCTCAGCGAGGTAATCCCCGAATGTCCTAGTTTTAG
>DATCUA010000097.1:0-3233 GCA_036567645.1 Rectinemataceae bacterium
CTGGTCCGAGGAGATGGCCCTCATCCTCTTCATCTGGTCGATCTATTTCGGCGCCACGGCGGCCATACGAAGACATCAGCACCTGCGCTTGGAGATAGTCCTCGACAAGGTCAAGCCCAGGACCAGGCTTGTCCTCGACCTCTTGGGCAATTTTTTCTTCGTCCTCTTCAACTGCATCATCATGCTGGGGGTGATGCCCCTCGTAAAGCGCCTCTTCGGCGCGGGCACGGCCACGGCGGTGCTAGGTATACCCAAGTGGATCAACTACGTCATGCTCCCCGCCATGTTCGTCCTCATGATCTTCAGGTTGATTCAGGACAGCGTAAACCTCGTGCGCAATTTTAGGGAAAAAGCCTCGGGCGGCCAAAAACCCGAAGCGGCAAGGTGAGGAGGCAGCAATGGCGCCCTATGTGCTTCTTTTCGTATCCGCCGGCCTCCTCGCGATAGGAGTACCCGTCGGCATCTCCCTGGGCTTGGGCATGATAGCCGTGGCTCTTGGATTCGGGACGACGAATCTCACCTTCCTCGCCCAGTCGATGTATTCCGGTTTCGAATCCCTCCCCCTCACAGCCATACCCTGCTTCATGTTGGCCGGAGCCGTGATGGAGACGGGCGGGCTTTCCAAGCGCCTCGTGAACGTGGCCGACAAGATCTTCGGCAATACGACCGGCGGCCTGGGCACAGTGACCGTGGTGGCTTGCCTCTTCTTCGGGGCCATTTCGGGCTCGGGCCCCGCCACCGTAGCCGCCATCGGCGGTATCATGATCCCCTATATGGTCAAGGCCAAGTACGACCGCACCTATGCCACAGGGCTTTCGGCCGTGGCTGGAGGCCTGGGGGTCATCATGCCCCCGAGTATACCCCTCGTGGTCTACGGTGTGGCTACCAATACCTCCATAGGCGACCTCTTCCTCGCGGGAATCGTGCCGGCATTCATCGTCGCTCTCTTCCTGATCATCCCCAATATCGTGCTCTCCAAGAAGGCGGGGTATCACGGCAATGGCATACCCTTCAGCTGGAAGGAGCTCTTCAAAGCCACCTGGGACGCCAAGTGGGCCCTCCTCATGCCCCTTATAATCCTGGGAGGCATCTATGGTGGCATATTCACGCCCACGGAGGCGGCTGTCATAGCCACCTTCTACGGGGTCGTGATCGGCCTCTTCGTGTACAAGGAGCTCACCCTCAAGGGCGTATGGACGATGCTCGTCAAGAACACCTCCTTCGTGGGAGGCATCATGCTCACCTTCGCCCCGGCCGCGGCCATGGGCGGGGTCCTCTCCCTCCTCCAGGTGCCCCAAGCAGTGACGGCGGGCTTGTTCAGCATTTCCCAGAGCAAGATCGTGGTCCTCCTCATCGTCAACCTCTTCCTCATCCTCGTGGGCATGGTGATGGACACCACCTCGGCCAACATCATCTTCTCGCCTATTCTCCTGGCGGCCTTGAAGCCCTTCGGGGTCGACCCCGTGCACCTCGGCCTCCTCATCACCATCAACCTGGCCATAGGCTTCGTCACCCCGCCTGTGGCAGGCAACCTCTTCGTGGCCTCGGGCATGACGGGAATACCCCTGGACAAGATTGTGAAGAAGGCTTTGCCCTTCATCGTCACCATGTTCATGGCTCTCATCCTCATCACCTACGTACCTGCATCGAGCATAGGCTTGTTGAGGCTATTGGGAAGGTAGGCTGAATAGCCCGAGGCGCGGGCATCAAGGGCTGTCCAATTCCTTGGACAGCCCCTTTCTTTTTAGCGATTGACCAGAAGGTTCTGGGTGAAGGGCAGCATGCGCGTGGCGAGTTTTCTTTTCTTGCGCTCCGAGAGCACGAGGGTGCCCAAGGCGGCGGAGAGGACGCTCACGCCCACGATGCCCATGAAGGCGAAGGGGCTTTCCTGGAAGGGCAGGTGAACGTTCATGCCGAAGAAGCCGGAGACCATGTTGGGAAGCATGAGGATGATGGAAGCCACGGTGAGGCGCTTCATCACCATGTTGAGGTTGTTGGAGATGACAGATGCGAAGGCGTCCATGGTGCCGGTGAGTATCGAGGAGTAGATGTTCGACATCTCTATGGCCTGCTTGTTGTCGGTGAGCACATCCTCGAGAAGTTCCCGTTCCTCTTCCCGGAAGTGGAGGAAGGGGGATTTCTGGAGCTTTTCGAGGAGGAGTTCGTTGGTGGTGATGCTGGTGGTGAAGTAGACCAGGGACTTCTGGATTGATAGAAGCTGGATGAGCTCGTTGTTTTTTACCGATTGCTGAAGCTCCCGCTCGATGATGGCCATGCGCTTGATGAGATCTTTGAGGAACCGCAGGTAGGTCAGGGCTGATCGTCCCATGAGATTGAGGACGAAGGCGCTCTTGTTCTTGAGGCTGAAGTCCTTGATCCTGTGCCCGGTGAGATCGTCCAGTACCTCGCTGGAGCGCTGACATATGGTGACTATCTTGTCTGGGAAAATGATTATACCGACAGGCACAGTGAAGTAGGCTACCTCGAAAGTATGGTCGTACACGGGGAGGCGCATGATGATGGCGGTGTACTCGTCTTCCTTTTCTATGCGCGCCTGCTCGTCCGGGTCCATGATGTCGGTTATAAGTTCGGAGGCTATGCGGTAGTCCCGTTCCAGGATGGCGAGGTCGGCTTGGTCGACATTGCGTACATCCACCCAGCAATCGGGCTCGGGGCGGTCGATCTGTACGAGGCCCCTTTCTCCATGAGTGCGGAATGTTATCATTTCGGTTTCTCCTCGGGCTTGGGCGCCTTTCCAAGGAGAAGCCGGCCGAGCGGATCAGCTCAAATGCCGGTTGCCCCCGGGAAGCGCCGGGCGTGTCAATGATTGGCTTCTACTATGGTACGGTACGCTCGTACCCCCACCGTCCGAATCGGACATGGCGCTTCCTCCTTTCAGGGCAATCGCGGTCTCCGTACGGAGGCCGGCAACGCGGATCTCGATCCGGAGTATGCCTCAAATCGGCGCGCGCTTCAAGCCAGGGAACTGGCGCCTCTTTCCGGCTCGACGTTATCCGGCTCTACGCTGAAGAATATAGATATTTTTATCCCGATACTTTTCGTTTGGTTCGATCTTGCTGTATATTCCACTCACTTTATCGGAGGCGAGCCGTGATATCTGTCGAATCGGTCAGCAAGGCATATGACGGGCTCAAGGCTGTGGACGGCCTTTCCTTCCAGGCAGTTCCCGGGGAGATATTCGGCCTCATAGGCCCGAACGGGGCGGGGAAATC
>DATCUA010000098.1:0-17734 GCA_036567645.1 Rectinemataceae bacterium
GGATTTCTACCGGAGGCTGAGGGAAGGCACGGAGGACGCCGCGGGCGGATCCTACGGCGCGCGAGCCATAGCCTTCTACCTGTTCAACCAGATTTCCACGGTCACGCGCCCCCTCTTCCTGGAAAAGCCCGGCCGGGACTCCCAGGCTCCTCTCTTCCTCAGCGAGTACGGGGGATTCGGCTGGTACGATACCGAGGCGAAAGTCTCCGCCGCTGAGAGCATCGGGGAGTACACGCGCGACATCGTCGAATCGGGCTTGTTCTGCGGCTATTGCTATACCCAGCTCTACGACGTGGGCGCCGAAGTGAACGGGCTCTTGAGCTTCGATCGCCGGCTCAAAGTCGATCCGGATCTGGTGCGGAAGGCGAACGGGCTAGCTTCCGACAGCATCGCTACTTGAGAACGAATTCCTTTTCTCGGAAGAGCCTGAGGCAGGCTTCCACCACGGAGCCATCGTAGCAGATTCCCTTCCCATTCTCGATCTCTTCGAGAGCCGCCTCTATGCCCAGAGCGGGCCGATAGGGGCGGTACGAGGCCATGGACTCCACCACGTCGGCTACGGCCAGGATCCTGGACTCGAGGAGAGAGGCCTCCCCTTTCAGTCCCTGGGGATACCCGGATCCGTCCATCCTCTCGTGGTGCTCGAGTACGATGCGGGCAATGGGCCAAGGGAATTCTATGTCCTTGAGTATGTCGAACCCGGCTTGAGAATGGACTTTGATGAGGTCGAACTCCATGGGCAGGAGCTTTTTCGGCTTGGTCAGGATCTCCGCCGGGACGGAGAGCTTGCCCAGATCGTGGATAGATGCGGCGAGACGGAGGCCTTCGAGCCGGTCGGGGGAGATGTCGAGTTCCGAGCCTATGGCCTGGACCAGTTCGGATACTCTGCTCTGGTGCCCGGCGGTATAGGGATCGCGCGCCTCGACCGCTGCGGAGATGGCGCTTATGGTTGCTCCGAGGGCCTTGCGCAGACGTTCCGTATTCGACACGCGTTCGCTTATATCCTCGCAAAAGCCCTCGTATCTGAGCGTGGCTCCATCAGCGTCGCGCACTGCGTGCTCGTCTATCGACACCCAGATCAGGCTCGTGTCCTTCTTGCGGAACTGGCAAACGAAACCCTTGACGGCGCTTGCGTGGGCTATCATGTTCATGAGCTTCGCCCTGTCTTCAGGATCAGAGTAGACATCCCGAGATATTTCCGCCACCGAGGAGATGAGATCCTCAGGGGAATCGTAACCCAGCATCGAAGACATGGCGGCGTTGGCGGTTATGAAGCGGCCATCCAGCGTCACCTGAAAGATCCCCTCCTGGGCGTTGTCGAAGAGGCTCCGGTATTTCCGCTCGCTCTCCCTCAAGGCCATCTCCGCCATCTTCGACTCGGTTATGTCCTGGTTCACTCCAGTAGTCCCGATCGTCCTGCCCTTGTCGTCCTTCACGAGGAAAAAGCGGACTCCGATGTAGCCTATCGAACCATCGGCGTAGCGGATCCTGTGCTCTATGTGGCGGTGGAAATCGGGATCCTCGGTCTCCAAAACCATGCGGATTTCATCGGCTACTGTCCCGGCGTCGTCTGGATGCACGAAGCGCCTGCTGTACTCGGAGGATTTCATGGTGTAGCCGCCGACCTCCTCCGCCGTCGTGCGGAAGAGCTTGTAGAACTGGTCGTTGAAGGTAAAGAGGTCGGCGCCGATATCGTAGTACCAATGCCCTAGACGGGCCATCTCCATGGCGTTGAAAAGCTGGGCCCTGCTGGCCTCAAGCTCCTTCAGGGCTTTCCTGCGCTCTTTCCTGATCTCCGCATCGGCCAGTTCCCGCTCGACGGCGGGAGCGAGGCGCTGAAGGCGGGATTTCATGATGTAGTCGCTGGCCCCGGATTTCATCATCGATGTGGCCGTTTCCTCGCCTATGGCCCCGGAGACGAGGATGAAGGGCAGATCGAGATCGAACTCCTTGAGCAGAGCGAGAGCTGCAGATCCGGAAAACTGCGGCAGCCGATAATCGGAGATCACCAGGTCCCAGGTCTGATCTTCCAAGGCCTTCCGCATAGCGGCTTCGGTCTGGACTCGTTCGAACCTGATCCCCAAGCCGCCCGACTCCAGGGCGCGCTGGATCATGAATGCATCGTCCTCTGAATCCTCGACACAAAGAACCTGGAGTATCCTAGTCATACAAAGCGCCTCTTCATTCGCCCTAGCGCCTCGACTCTTCGCTCGGCGCATTCGGAAATTCCAGAATGCGCAAGGCGTCATCCGCGTCGAGGGGGCTGCCGATCAGCGGCCCCAAGGCCCTGTCGCATCCCAGGGCTTCCAGGTATCGAAGCTGGTCTTCCGTCTCGACGCTTTCTGCTACGACGCGGTGCTTGAGCTTGTGGCCGATCGAGATGATCTCGCCGGTTACGGCGACGCCCGCCTCCTTTCCCCGGAGTCTTTCGGTGAAATTCTGATCTGTCTTGATATAGTCGAACTCGATCTCCCTCTCTCGAGCCAGGGACAGGTATTCCTTTCCGAAATTGTCCAGGGCTACCTGCACTCCGATGGCTTTCAGGGATCGTATGGCGGTGTTCACATCCGCCATGTTCGAGGCGAAGAACAATTCCGTTATATCCAGGATTATCCTTCGGGTGTCGACGTGCATCCTTTCCGCGAGCGCGCGGAGAATGTCGGCGAATCCATCGTTGAGCAGCTGGGTGGCCGAAACAGAGAACTCCAAGGAAATGCCGCTCAAACCCCGCCCGTCCAGTGTATTCAAGAAGTTCATCGCACGCGAGAACACGGCAGTGCCGAGGGAGATGGCGATCCTGGTCTTTTCCGCAATGGGGATGAACTCCTCGGGTAAAACCGTCCCGAAGGCCTCGGTTTTCAAAACGGGCAATACTTCGAAACCGCATATCTTCTTCGTCTCGAGGTCGAGGATGGGCTGGTAACGTAGCTTCAGTCTTTCGACGCCTCGGCCGGCTACGATGTCGGCGAGCTCGCGCCCCAAGGCTTCCTCCCGGCTGATCTCGCTTTCCAGTTTTTCGTCGTAGAAGCACACGGAAATACCGTTTCGAGTACTATCCAGGTTCCTCTCCGAGGCTATGTGGAGGGTTTTCAGGATAGTGTCGATATCGAGTCGTTTCGATCCGGCTATCTCGACCACTCCTATGCCCACGGCGATCCTCTCCCCTCCTAATAGCTCGCTCACGGTTTCCGAAATGGCGGAACAAAAGCGCTCCAGTGCTTTTCTATCTGCGTAGTTTTCCAGGCAGTACGCGAACTTGAATTGGTAGATATGGAACAGTTGCGCCTCGGGGCCGCTCAGCACGGCCAGAATGTTGGCTATCCTCTTGATGAGCTCCTCGCCATACTTGAATCCGTAGCGCAAGTTGAGTTCGTGTATCGAGCTCACGTTGACGCATACCAGGGCCCTTCGCTTCGGCTCTCGTCCTAGGCGGGGCTTCAGCAGACAGTCTTGGAGGGATTTCAGGTTGCGCAAGCCCGTCAGAGTGTCGTGCTCGCTCATGTACAGGAGGGCGTCTTCGTTTTTCTTCCTGTCGGAGATATCGAGTATGATGCCTTCCAGGGCTTCTACGCCGCCCTCGGCGTTGTAGACCCCCTGCCCGAGCTCCAGAACCCACTTCCTTTTGCCGTCGGCTGTTTTTATCTCGTATTCATGCCGGAAAGGTTTCTTCTCGGCCAGGATTCGTGTCCATTTTTCCCTGAGCAGGGCTTTGTATTCCGATACGATGATGTCGTTGAAGGAAATATCCCTGTTTCCTATCAGGCTCTCGGGCTGATACCCCGTCAATTCTTGGCATCCAGCCGAGACATAGCGCATCGTCCATTCCTCGTCATTTTCGCAACGGTAGGCCATGCCGGGCAGGTTGGAAAGGAGGACCGACTTGCTCCGCTCGCTTTCCTTAAGGGAGTCCTCAATCTCCTTACGGGCGGAAATGTCCTCAAGGAGGCAGAGATGGAGCGAATGGCTTTGGGGAACATCCAGGAGGTGGGATATCGTCATCTGGGTCCAGACATAGGTTCCGTCCGGCCGGAGGAATCGCTTTTCCATCGTATATGTCGGGATTTCCCCTGACTTGAAGCGTAGATAATTCTCGAGATCGGCTTGGAGATCCTCAGGGTGGGTGATAGATGCCCAGGCGACCGAGGATTCGGTTTCCTGGCTCCTCTGGAGTATTTTTTCAAACGCCGGGTTGACGCTCTTGAAACCGAACTCCGAGCGCAGATGGAAGCATGTGTCGTCCGCCATGGCTATCCCTATGGGAGCCTGTTCGAAGATGCTCCGGTACAGGGCTTCGCTCAGGGCAAGCCGCTCGCTGAGCGACTTGAGGGCGGATCGTTGGAAACGCGCATTGAGCCACGCCAAGCAGAGGATGAGGATTCCTGCGGCGATAGCGATGTCGGGGATCATCTTGTTCCAGAGCCGCTCAGTCCATTCCGAGGCCGAATAGTCGATGCCGAAAACCGTGTCCACAGGCCCGTTGCCGCGGTTCCTGACGGGGACGATGGCGCTTCTCCACGTGCCCCACCTGTCGGCTGAGGGCTTCGACAGGAGGGGTACTCCCTTCCTGAACACGTCTTTCAAAGGCTCGTCGGCTTCACTGTATACCTGTCCCGGAGGAGACATGTCGGGAGAGGCCGGGTCTTCGGAATCCACCAGGAATATGACCGTATCGCCGACCATGCGCATGAGGTAGGCGAAGTGTATCGGATTGTCGGTGGCGATCAGATTCGACAGCGAGCGCTTGATCAGCGAGTATTCGGCCTTGCCCAGGTCTTTTTCGTTCCCTTCCAGCTGCTCTATGTGCTCGGGGTACAAAAGCGATTCGGCCGATCGGGCGAGCATGATAGCCTCGGACGCCATGGTACGAGCGTGCCGGGTCCATGAGAAATACAGGAACAGACCGTCTATAAGGAGGATTGCTACGACTAATAGGTAGGCAGATTTTGGAAAGCGGCGCCACGAGCCCATAACCGAAACGGATTCAGGCGAAGGCGATGTTTCGGATCTCTTTCCCATCCGAATATCATAGGTCCTCGTAGTGTCGAAGTAAACGGATGGCTCGTTTCCGATAGGCGGATACCCTGGATATTGATTCTTTGGAGGATTGCGCCCAAACTAGGGTTCTATCCAGTCTCCGAGGTGTAGGAATGGTGAATCTTTCGGTTCTCATAGTCGAAGACTCGGACGATGACGCGTTCCTGGCGAAAGCCGTCCTGCAGAAGAGCGGCTACTCGGTGGACTATAGGCGGGTCGATACTTCGGAGGCTTTGAAAACGGCTCTCGAGACAGCCTCCTGGGATCTCGTGCTCTCCGACTACAATCTTCCCGGCTTCAGCGGGCTCAAAGCCCTCATCATCGTTCGGAATTTCGACCAGGAAATCCCATTCATCGTCGTATCAGGCTCCATAGGAGAAGACACGGCAGTAGCGATGATGAAGGCCGGCGCTACCGACTACGTGAAGAAGGATCAGCTCCAGATCCTCCCCGTCGTCGTGGAAAAATGCATCGGTGAACGGGAGGTGCGGCGGGACAACAGGGAATCCCACGCCGCCTTGCTCCGGAGCCAGGCCCAGCTGAATAACGCCCTGGAGATGGCTCGCCTCGGGCATTGGGAGTACGATGTCCTCGAGGACACCTTCACCTTCAACGACCAATTCTACAGCATATTCAAGACTTCCGCGGAAAAGGCCGGCGGCTATGCCATGGATTCCAAGACCTACGCCCGCCTCTTCGTGCACCCGGATGATATACAGAAGGTCAAGGCAGAGTCGCTGAAAGCCATCAATGTGCTGGACGCGAACTATACGAGCCAGTTCGAACACAGGACGATATTCCCCGATGGAAAGATCGGCTTCCTCTCGATCCGGTTTTCCGTGGCGAAGGACGAAAAGGGCCGCACGGTTCGAGTATACGGAGTAGTCCAGGATATCACCGAGTTTCTGGAGAAGCAGGAGATAATCAAAGAGAACGAAGCCAGGTACCGTTCAATCTTCGAAAACTCCACCGACGCGATTCTCTTGACCAGCCCCGATGGTGCTATTAGCGACGCCAATCCCGCCGCGTGCAGGCTGTTCAAGTATTCCAGAGAGGAAATCATACGCGGCGGCAGGGCCCTCCTCGTCGACGCCAGCGATCCGAGGCTCGGCGTAGCCCTGAAGAAGCGGGAGGAAACGGGGTTCGTCTTCGCCGAGATAACCATGCTCCGTTCGGACGGCGAACCAGTACCCGTGGAGGTTTCGTCTTCGACATTCACGGATGCCCAGGGCAAGCCCAAGGCCATTGTCATAATCCGAGATATCACAGAGAGGAAGAAAGCGGAGAGGGTGCTGAGGGAGAGCGAGCGAAAATACAGGAGTCTCTTCGAAAATGCCCAAGAGGGTATTTTCCAGTCCACCCAGGACGGGCGCTACGTGGCTGCGAACAAGGCCATGGCCAAGATCCTCGGCTATGATTCGCCCGAGGACTTGATAACCACTGTGACGGATATTCCCCGACAGGTGTACATGCATCCCGATATCAGGGAGAAGATACTCGCCTTGGTGGAGGAATTCGGATCCGTCCAATCGTACGAGTGCCTGTACAAGCGCAAGGATGGCTCGCCCCTCTGGGCCTCGGTCAGCCTCCATCCCGTATTCGACGATCGAGGCTCCCTCCTCCATTACCAGGGCTTCATGGTGGATGTCACCGAACGCAGGAACAGCCTCGAAAAGCTCAAGAAGGCCCTCAGGGAGACGGTGTTCGCGATTTCCGCATCGGTAGACGCCAAGGATCCCTACACGGCGGGTCATCAAGCCAGGGTGGCTGACCTGGCCGTGGCTATAGCTGACGAAATGGGCCTTTCCGAAGAAGAGAAGGAAGGCCTGAGACTCGCCGCCATGATCCACGACCTGGGCAAGCTATCGGTACCGACCGAGGTCCTGACCAAGCCCAGGAAGCTGTTGGAAGCCGAGTTCGAGCTCATAAAGACGCACTGTAGCGCTGGCTACGATATCCTGAGCAAGCTGGACTTCCCCTGGCCGATAGCGAGGATGGTCCTGGAACATCACGAGCGTATCGATGGCTCGGGCTATCCTCAGGGCTTGGCAGGAGAAGATACTCTTCTCCAGTCGAGGATCCTGGCCGTGGCCGACGTCGTCGAATCGATGGCCTCCCACCGCCCTTACCGGCCTTCTCTCGGGCTCGATGCCGCCCTCGCCGAAGTGGAAGCGAACTCCGGCCGCCTTTATGATGTCCACGTAGCCAATGCCTGCTTGAAGATTTTCAAGGAAGGCGGCTATGTCCTGCCTACGATGTAGGCTCGGGCAGCAATGGCGAGGCCCCGTCCTATCCCGCTTCAGAAAAGCAGGACAGCCCTTCCGGAATACTTTTCCAGCAGGCTCTTATTGTACTCGTCGCCTCCCGGCAGATTCCCGCTCCTGAAAATGGGGGGCGTGTATCCCTTCGATACTAGGTACTTGCAGGTCTCGATCGTCAGATAATCCACCGTGAAGCAATTGCAGAATGTCGAGGTGGGGCCGACGTTCTGCTCGCAACCGTCGAGGGCGAGCGTTGCGTCCCCGTAGGGCAGATGGTTGTTTATGAAGATATCGGCCGATTGGTAGAGGTTTGCGCCCGTGGGGTGCCGCGATGGATGGTCCTTGGGGATTCTGTCCGCGAACGACCTGGACGTGATGGCAATGGTGGTGACGCCGAGCTTTTTCGCGTAGAGGGCGCAGTCGATGGTCATCGCGTTGATTCCGTAGGCGTTGACGATGATCAATACCTCGCCGGGCGTCTTGCCGACGCCGTAGGAGCGCAGAACGGCGTTCGCGTACCCGGGCACCCGTTCCACCTGCATGGATCTGAACCCGCCATGGCTCAGGTTGGTTCCTGGGTCGAGTATGGCGTTCATGCAGGCGAAGCCCCCCGCGCGCGAGAACATTTCCTCCACGGCCATGTTGGAATGCCCGCCCGGGCCTATGACGTGGATGACCTTGTCCGCCATGATGGCGTCTCCCACGACAGCGGCAGCCTTCTTCACCGTCTCGTCCTCGGCGGTTATCTCGTCGAGCAAGGCGGCTATCGTCTTCTTGTACTGTTCGATTTCCTTGTTCATGCTTCCTTCCTTTCGCGATTATTCTTTCGGTCGGCCCGAATCAGCCGCAGCTACACCGCGGCGTGGAAAAAGAACACCTTCACATATTCGCATTCAGGATCCTTCTTGATGGAATGATAGGTGCCAGGCGGCACTATGAAACACGCGCCCGGGGAAAGGGGCAGTTCCTCTTCGCCTACCAAAGCCCGGCCCCTTCCTTCCATTACGAAGAAACCTTCCTGATCCTCGTGGACTCCTCCCTGCTTGTACTCTTCTTGGACATAGGCCAGAACGCCCGTCCTGCAACCAGCTCTGCAACCGTTTTGCCCGGAAAGGAGTGGATAGTACTCGTATCCCTCGTACTTTTCCGGGGCCACATCGGACAGATTGGCGATCAGGCGCATTCAGGACTCCTCCTCTACTGCGGTAGCCATGTCGGCCATCACGGCTACCGCGGGCATCACAACAGCGACTCCAGCTGCACGCCCTCGTGCGGATCCTTGCCCTGCGCAATCTCTACCAATCTCGGGATCATGAACACCGCCGAAAAGAAAGCGAATACCGGAAGGGCGGCGAAGGAGAGGACCAGAGGCCATTGGGTGGATGGGAAAATGAGGGAAGTCTTGGTGGCGGCGGTCCTGATCCCGGTGATGAAGAGCATGATGAAGAAGGCTAGGGCGACGGATGAAACCACGAGATTCACGCCCTTCTGTAAGGCGGCTGGGAGTTTCTTCACGAGGAAATCCATGAACAGATGTTCCCGGTAGTGGATGCAAGCCGCCATGGCCAGGCAGATCATCCACACAACGCAGATCACGCTCAAGTCCGAAACCCAGGGGAAGGAACGATTGAATGCCGACCGGCTCACGATCTCCAGGATATTCGCGAGGAAGATGACGAAGAACAGGACGCTGGCGACCAGGAGCTGGATCTTGGCTATTAGGTTCAATATTTTTTTCATCCCCTCACCCCGCTATTCCGAATACGATATTCGGCAACCATGTTACGACCCAAGGAACGTAGGTGATAACCACGAGGGATACCAGGAGGCCGCCCACGAATGGCAAGGAAGCCTTGGCCATGCGTTCAAACGAAATGCCCGCCAGTTTCGATTCGATAAAGAGGAGTCCCCCCACGGGCGGCGTGAGGAGCCCGATCATCAGGTTGCTTATGATAACGATGCCGAAATGCGTGGGATCTATGCCGAGCTTGGTCGCGATGGGCAACAGCATCGGGCAGAAGATCAGCATGGCTGGAACGGCGTCCATGATCATGCCCAGGAAGAGGAAGAAGATGTTTACGAAAACCAGAAACATGAAAGGAGACAGGTTGGAGCTCAGGATCAGCCGTTCCAATGCCTTTCCGAGCCCCTCGACTGCTATAAGGTAGGAAAATATTCCCGCTACGGCGAAGAGGGCCATGATGGTGGCCGAGAACTGGGTGGTCTTCTTGAAAGCCTCCAGCAGGTTTTTCACCGTTATGGTCTTATAGACGAATATCCCTATTGCCAAAACATATCCTGTGGCGAGTATGGCGATCTCCGTTATCGTGGCTATCCCCGTGAACACTCCCGCGATGATGATGATGGGGGCGAGTAGGGAAAGATAGGACTCCTTGAGCACTCCCCAGAAGCCTTTCCAGGTCATGCGATGGTCACCTGCCGGCTTGAGATCCATCTTCCGCACTTTGTAGATGACCTGTATATGCAAAAGGCCCGCCATTATCAGGCCGGGGATCATGGCGCCGAGGAAGAGCCGCCCGATAGAGAGGTTGGTTATGAGGGCGAGGAATACCATGGGTATGCCGGGAGGGATTATGGGCCCCAGAACGGCCGCCGCGGCGTTGAGGCCGGCGGAGAAATCCTCGTCGTAGCCTTCTTCCTTCATCTTGGGCAGGAGTATCGGCGAAATGGCGGCCGCGTCGGCCGGGCCCGATCCAGAAACGAGCGAGAATATTACATTGACGATAATGCAAGCGTGAGCTAGGCCGCCTTTTATCTTGCCGATGAAGAAGAGGGAGAACTTCAAGGTCTTGTCCGTCATCCCCGATATGTTCATCAGTTCCCCCACGAGTATGAAAAAGGGGATGCACAGTAGCGACATATTGGAGAGTCCGTTGACCATGTTGTTCGAGATGATCGAGATGGGTCCGTTCCCGGTGGCGAAGAGGTAAGCGCTTCCAGCCACGGCCATGGAAACGAAGATGTCCATTCCGAGGAACATCAAGAGGAACATAACGATAAAAATGATGAGTATTGCCATATCTCCGTTCCCGCCGGGAAAGGGCTCGCCAGTTGGGCATCATCCGTAATCTCCCGAGGCACGCTGCGCTCGCCTCGGGAGATCACGAACCCAGCGCGGCTCGCATCGCGGGCCGCGCAACGTCCAGAACCATGTCCCGATCCGCTATTTCTTGTAGTTCGCCTTGAACTGGAAGATCTTGTCTACCGTGCCCGTGGGCCAGAGTTGCCCGGCCTTGTCGAATTCCTGGTAGATGTTGGCGCCCAGCTTGTCCTGGATGGATTTCACGTCCACGTCTATGTAGGTCATGTTCTTCTTGAGGAACTCCATGGTCTCGTTCATCTGGGCGGCAATCTGCGCGGCTTCGAACTTGCAGGCCTGGACGGCGGCCTCTTTCACAGCAGCGCGCTGGACGGGCGACATCTGCTTCCAGACGTTTTCGCTTATGAAAATGGCCGACACGTCGCGGATGTAGTCGGTCTTCATGAAGTACTTCTGCACTTCGTAGAGGCTCGAGGTCTTCACCGTGATGAAATTGTTCTCCTGGGCGTCTACCGTTCCCTGGCGCAGGGCGAGGTAGAGGTCTGCGAAAGGCACTACAACGGGGGTCGCGCCCAGCTTCTTCATGGTCTGCTGGACCAGGGCCGATTCGGCGGTCCTGACCTTGAGGCCTACGAAATCCGCGGCCGAGCGCACCGGCTTGTTGGAAGTGAGCTCCCTGGGCGGCAACTCCCCGGTGGCCGCCAGCACCCGCACGCCCGTCTTGGCCGCTGCTTCTTCGAACCAGCTTTGCCCCACATCCGAGTCCAGGAAGGCCTGGAGCTGGTCGTAGTTGTCCCAGATGAATGGAGCCGAAACGGCGTTGAACACCTTGGCCCCGCCGAGCCAGCTGTAGCAGGACAGGGTGTTGTAGAACAGGTCGGTTATCCCGTTGGGCATGCCGCTCAGCATATCGTTTATAGAACCCAGGACGCTGTTGTTGTAGGTCTTCACCGTGATGTTGAGTGCCGGGTTCTTGCCGAGCGCCTCGGCGAACTTTTCCATGGCCTGGCTCGCTGGATCCGCCGGAGTTTTTATGCCCGCTATTTTTAAGGCGAACTTCTTTTCCGGCGACCCGGCCTGAGCGAAGAGCGCTGGCGCGAGAAGCGCGAGCGCTACGAATACGGCGACGCTTCTTTTCATTTTCTTTCCCTCCTTGGGTAGTGGTAAGCCCGCGCGCTTTTGCGGCAGGCGAAAAGCCTCATGCGTTCTCCCCATCCAGTTCTCCGCGGCTCCACGCGATCGCCTCCTTGAAATGCTCGAGCAGCTTCTGCTTCGCCTTGGCGGGGTTTTTCTCCTCTATCGCGTTCACGAGAGCCTCGTGGAGGCGCACGAACTCCTGCATGTCCTGGGTGCGATACCGGTTCATCAAGGTGAGGCTGCGCTGGACGGTTGCGAAAATCTTGATGAGGCTCAGGAGGAGGGCGTTGCCCTGCTCGCGGTAGAGCGAAAGGTGGAACAGGGTATGCAGCTGCACCATCGACGTCTCCCCGCCGCCATCGGTAGCCAGGCGCCGCATGGCGTCCAGGATATCCCTGAGCTGCTTGATCTGGGTTTCCCCGTAGTGTCCGGTGTAGCGCTCGAGGAAGTCGCCTTCGAGGGAGATCCTGACGTCGAGGATGTCAGCGAAATCGTTGCGATCCATGTCGATGCCGTAGCTCAGGTTGTCCAGGATGGCGTCGAAGTTGAAGGGCTTGAGGAAGCGGCCTATGCCCGGGCGCACTTCTATGATGCCCAGGGCCTCGAGGCTCTTGAGGGCTTCGCGCACGGCCGTCCTGCTCACATTGAGGCGGGATGCCAGTTCCAGTTCCGTCGGCACGGGGTCTCCCGCCTTGAGCCCATTCTTGACGAAATACAGCTTGAGATTTTCCTTGACGACGCTCGAGAGGTTCTGCCTCTCGATGCTCTTGAGCTCAGCCTCCATACACAGCTTCCCCCGCGATTACGCAGGCTTCTATGGACAAGGCCTCCGCGCCCGGGGAGTGCACGAATTGCGCGAGGCAGGCGGGAGAACCCGGTATGAAATCGATAGCCTCCGGGCCAAGGTTCGCCAGCTGGGCCGCATTGAGCGTGCAGAGCGAGACCGCCTCTTTCAGGCTGACCCCGGTAGCCTTGACGAAGCGGGCGATACAGCGGTCGAGGAGGTGCCCGGCTCCCGCGAGGAATTCCGTCCCGGCCAGACTCAAGTGCCCGTCGGCGTGCACTTCCACTGAGATATCGCCCCAGGATCTGAGACCCGGGGGGCTTCCCGCGAGAAAGGCCGCGTCGCTGACGAGGATGAGTCGCTCCAGGCCCTTGGCCCGGTAAAACACCTTCAGGACTTCGTCGGGCAGGTGGAATCCGTCTGCTATGATGGACGCGCAGAGCTCGTCCTGAGCCAATTGGCTCCAGATGAAGTTCTTGAGCCTGGGTACCGTTGAGCTGGAACCGTTGCCCAGGTGCGTGGACAGCCGAGCGCCCGCGGCTACGGCCGCCCTGATGGTCTCGGGTGGAGCGGCCGTATGCCCGATAGCCGCCACCACGCCTTCCGAAGCGATTCTCGCTATGAACTCCAGGGCGCCCTCAGCCTCGGGCGCCACGGTCACGATCCGGATCGCCCCCTCGGCGGCGTCCTGCCACTCCCTGTATTCTTCGTAGTCGGGATTCCGCACGTGCTTTTTGTCGTGGGCTCCCCTCGGTCCGTCGTGAGGGGAGATGTAGGGGCCTTCTATATGGATGCCTGGTATCCCCGTACGAGCGAGAGGGCTTTCCCTGCGCGCCCTGGCGAGCGCTTCGCAGCTTTTGGACATATTCTCGCGGGATCCCGTGATAACCGTGGCGAAATGCCGCACGGTGCCGGAGGCTCCCACGGCCCGTATCACGGTTTCTATATCGGCCGTGCCGATACCGGGATCGGAGTAATCTATGCCCGCAAAGCCGTTGAGCTGGAGGTCGATAAACCCGGGGCAGAGGTAGGGGCCCTCATGCGATCCTGATGTTCCGGGCTTCGCCGCGTCGAGGTGTTCCACGGCTTCGATCAAGCCGTCGCGGATACTCACCCTGATTGGCTCGCCTGTATGGATATGAGTTCCTTCGAATACCATAACCTCGCCGGCCGGGCGAGGGCGCTGATCGTTGTATGACATCCTACTCCGATGATGAAGCCATCTCGCCGATCTGTCAAGCGAATTCTTCCCGCCATGTTCCCGATCGGGTATCATCTGATCGTGGAGAGGCTTGGCCGCGCCGCGCGCATCGGAGGAGGATGCCGAAGATGACTAGACGCGAGTTCTTGAAAACGTGCCTAGAACTGGGAATGGCCGCCGCTTTCTTGAGAGGGAGGAGACTCGACGAGCTTTGGGCGCAGGGCGCCGGATCGGCGGCTCCGGCATCAGGCGCGGGCTCCCTGGCCGGCATTGTCGCCGTCAAGGGAGGAAATCATGCCGCGAGGCTCGATAGGGCTCTGCGGGAAATCGGCGGCATAGGAGCCTTCGTGCGCAAGGGGCAGAAGGTGGTCATCAAACCGAATATCGGGTGGAGCCAGGCTCCCGAGACCGCAGCCAACACCAATCCCGAGCTCGTAGGAAGGCTGGTTGAGCATTGCCTGGAAGCCGGCGCCGCGAAAGTGTGGGTTTTCGACCATTCCTGCGACAACGGGCCGGCCAGCTACCGCGCGTCGAAAATCGAAAGCTACGCCAAGGCCGCTGGGGCGATCGTCGTACCGGGGGAAAGTTCTTCGTATTACCAGGAGATGGCCATACCCGGAGCGGCTACCCTGAAAAAGGCGCGGGTGCATGAACTCATCCTCCAGGCCGACGTGTTCATCAACATACCGGTTCTCAAGAACCATTCGGGCGCCGGCATGACCTGCGCTATGAAAAATATCATGGGCGCCGTTTGGGATAGGAGCGAGTTCCATAGAATGGGGCTCGACCAGTGCATAGCCGATGCCTGCCTCATCCGGAAGCCCGACCTCAACATTGTCGATGCCGGCAAGGTAATGCTCTCCGGCGGCCCCCGGGGATATCCCGGCAGCCGCTACAGCGAACAGCAGATGCTCATCCTCTCCTCCGACATCGTGGCCATAGACGCGGTTTCGGCGAAAACCCTGGGCAAGGAGCCTTCCGATTTCGAGTACATCCTCAAGGCCGAGAAGGCAGGATTGGGGACCAGCGACCTCGCCAGGATGAGCATCAGCAGGCTGACGATATGAGCTCGGGGAGACGACGTTTCGGGCCGGCGGCCAGGGCTGTCAGGATCGTCGGCGCCTCCTGTGTCATCATTCTCGCCTGCGCGGGGCTATTTGACATCGCCGCGAAGGGGGCCTTCTTCCTATCCCTCATCCCGGCGCTTCAGATCTTTCCTTCCGCTGTGCGGATATCCGCATCGAGGGCGGCCGGCGCTTTTTCCTCCCTGCTCATGATCCTTCTCTTTTCGGCGATTTTCGGCCGTTGGTATTGCGCCGCATTGTGCCCTCTCGGGACCTTGCAAGATGCGTGCTCATCCATCCGTAAGAGAGCGCGGCAATATAGAAAGCCGGCGAAATGGCTCAGGATCTCAGCCCTGGCCGCAACCTTGGCCTTGGCCTCCGGGGGCGCTGCAGGGCTTGCTTCCTGGCTGGATCCCTGGTCTATCTTCGGCCGGTTCATGGCCTATGATATCCAGCCTCTGTATCGCCTGGCGCTTCGGGCCGATAATCCCGGCTTTCGCCTTGGCGTGTCATTAGCCGCAGGAGCGGCGGTGGCTATAGTCCTGATCGCCTCGGTTTTCCACGGGCGCTGGTTCTGCGGGCATCTCTGCCCGGTCGGGACCCTCCTCGGCATAGCCAACGGCCTAGCACCATTCCGGCTGCGCTTCGACGAGGGGAAATGCGTATCCTGCGGAAAATGCGCGTCGGTCTGCGCCGCCTCCTGCCTGGATGCGAACGACGGAATCCTGGACCCTGAGCGTTGTGTATACTGCCTCGACTGCCTGGCTGCATGCCCGGCCAGCGCTATAGGGTATGGAAGAGAGAAACGCGTTCCTCTCGAAGCCGATGCTATCGGAACGGCCAACCGCCCACCTGGGCTGAGTCGATCGAGATTCCTCGCCTCCCTTGGCGGCGGAGCCATAGTCTTCGGTCTCGTCTCCTTCCTCCGCAAGGGCGCGAACGCGAGTATCGATCCTGTCGTGAACCCCGGTGCGGTTTCGGCCGCCAAACTTGGCGAACCGCTCATGCCCGTCCTCCCTCCCGGGGCCGGATCCGTCGAGCGATTCACAGGAACCTGCCTGGCATGCGGCCTCTGCGCGGCTCGCTGTCCCGCCAAAATAATCCGACCCTCGACGGGACAATTGGGCATGACAGCGCTTCTGGTGCCGAGGCTCGACTACGATATCTCCTACTGTCAGTACGAATGCACGGCGTGCATGGATGTCTGCCCGAGCGGTGCCTTGGAAAAGCTCGATCTCGCCGGGAAAAAACGAGTGAAGATAGGCGACTCCTCACTCGTACGGGATCGATGCGTCGTCATAACGAACAGGACGAGATGCGGGGCTTGCGCGGAGCATTGCCCTACGGGCGCAGTGAAGATGGTCATGGGCGAAACCGGTCTTCCGGAGCCGGTCTTCGATAGCTCCACCTGCATAGGGTGCGGAGCCTGCCATCATGCTTGTCCTGTTAAGCCCGACAAGGCGATCTCCGTGTCGGGTTACGCTGTCCACGGGGTAGCCAAGGCTCCTTCGAAGGAAGCCTTCAGCGTTGAGCCGGGCGCTGTAGGGGTTCCGGGGGCCGAGGAGGCCCCGGCTCCGGTTCCGGCACAAAGCCCAGAAGAGTTTCCTTTCTGATGCTTTTGGCTTTACAATCTCTCAAGGCTGGATACGGCGAGGTTCTGCGGCCTGGTTCGCCGCCGTCCTCCTGGAGGGCGATCGGCCGGAAGGGTCTAGGAGAAAATATGGGCATAACGCTTATAATCGTCGGGGGCATAGTCATTATTTCCGTGGTTGCAACCATCGGCGATTTTCTGACGAAGTCCAAGGTGGCGAAATCATCGATAGACCCCGGAATGATCCAAAGGCTCGATGACAGGATAGCCGAACTCGAGCGCAAGACCCAGGATCAGGACAGGAAGATCGAAAGCCTCGAGGCCGACCTGGCCTTCGCCAACAAGCTGCTCGAGGACAAGACCACCTAGCCCGCCGCCCGTGTCGGGCGCGCGCTAGGCATTCAGCGGAACTATGCGGGCCGCGTCATCGAAGTTCGGATGCGAAGCCTATTGGCTTGACGCCATCGTCGTGTATCCCCAGGGCTTGCCGACTCCCGGCGGAATCGTCGATCCCGAGGGGAGGCTACCAGGCTGGCAGAAGAGCCTCGGCCGGTCTTCAATGCCGCGGGGAAGAACGACCCCCTCGTCAGGTTTTCCTGGCAAGCCGAGACCATGCGCTTCGTCCATGGCTTGAACCTCTGCGCCCCGCCTTTTCTCGCCGACAAAGGCTTGCGGATATACGATTCGGAGCTGAAGGTTCCCTTCGCGGCCTATATCCATGATGGTGGGCACGAGGTTCCCGATGGGCTCGTGGCCCGGATCGTGGATTTCTTCATCGGTATTGGCGCAGGGAAGCTCTCGCATCTTCTTTGAATACGAAGAGGCAGGCATCCACGACTTCGGAATCGTAGAGGATCCCCCTATTGGAAGAGATTTCTTTCAAAGCCGCGTCGATTCCCAGAGAAGGACGATAGGGGCGATGGGATGACATCGCTTCCACCACGTCGGCTACCGCAAGGATCTTCGACTCCAGGCAAAGCTCGTGCCCCTTCAGCCCCCGCGGATAGCCGGAACCATCCAGCCTCTCGTGGTGCTCCAGAGTAGCCCTCGCGACCGGCCATGGGAATTCTATGTCCTTAAGGATATCGTACCCCGATTCGGGATGGACCTGGATCAGCTTGAACTCCACGGAGGACAGTTTTCTCGGCATGGACAGGATTTCAGAAGGAACGATGACCTTCCCGACATCGTGGAGGAGGCATGCGGTACGCAGGCCGTCGATTTGATCGGGCGGCAAGCCCATTTTCGCCGCTATGCCCATGGCGATTTCAGCCACCCTCCGTTCATGGCCCGCGGTGTAGGGATCCCTGGTATCCAGGATCTGGAGTATGGTGTTGACCGTCCCATCCAGCATCCTACGAAGACGCTCTGCGTTTTTCTTGTGCTCGGTTATATCCACCGCCATGATGGCGATATCCTCGCCCATGGATTCGACGACGAGGCGCAACCACAAGGGCTTGCCGATCATATTCTCGACAAACACTTCCTCTATTATCTGGGTTGTTCCCGTAGTTGCAGCATTTATGTACGCATTGAAAACAGATTTGCCTCTGTGGTTCGGAAATACATCGAGCAACCGCTTTCCAACCACTTCCCCAGGG
>DATCUA010000099.1:0-2487 GCA_036567645.1 Rectinemataceae bacterium
AGGTCATAGTAGCCCGAGAGCACGGCTTCTGCCGGGGCGTGAAAAACGCCCTTTCCCTCCTGGACAAGGCCTTGGAGGAACACGGCGACAAGCCGGTGTACTCCATTGGGGAAATCATCCACAACACCAAGGTCGTAGACCGCTACCGAGGGCTTGGCGTGAAAACCGTGGATTCCATAAAGGAGATCGGATCTGGCCTGGGCGTCGTGCGCGCCCACGGATTGCCCGCATCGGTGATAGCGGAAGCCCGGGCGCAGGGATTCTCCATAATCGACGCCACCTGCCCCTACGTGAGGCTCATATCGCGGATCCTGAAGAAAGAAGCCGGGAAAGGATCCAAAATCTACCTCCTGGGAGAGCCGGGACATCCCGAGGTGATAGCCTCGACAGCCGATTTCGCCTCCGACGTGACGATCATAGACCACGCCAGCTTCGATCCCGAACGCTTCGAGTGGCCGAAGTCCGACGCTGTCCTCCTTTCCCAGACGACGATGGCCGAAGAGAGCTTCCTCCAGCTGAGCGCCGAATTCATCAAGCGCTGCAGGAAGGTCACTGTCTACAACACCATCTGCAACTCCACCCGCCTGAGACAGTCCTCGGCCGTGAAGACTGCGGCCCAGGTCCAGGCGATGGTGGTCATCGGCGGGAAAAAGTCATCCAACACCAAGCGCCTCGCCGAATTGTGCGGAACGAAGGTGAGGACCATCCAGGTCGAGTCAGCGGAAGAGCTGGAAACGATCGATCTTTCAGGTCTGGATTCGATCGGCGTTACGGCGGGGGCTTCTACCCCCGAGGAAAGCGTCCAGGAAATCGTGGACTACCTGAAAAAGCTCTCGGCAGGTTCGGGCAGCCCTGGAAAAAAGTAAAGGAAATTATGGACACGAGCGTTTTCGATCTGTCGGCGAAGGCGAACGACGGGAAGGAGATTTCCTTCAGGAGCTTCGAGGGCAAGGTCCTTCTCATCGTCAACACGGCGAGCAAATGCGGATTCACGCCCCAGTACGCGGGTCTCGAGGCCCTGCACCGGAAATACAAGGACAGGGGCCTGGTGGTGGTAGGCTTCCCCTGCGATCAGTTCGCCCACCAGGAGCCTGGGGACGATGAGGAAATAGCCCAGTTTTGCCAGAGAAATTACGGAGTGAGTTTCCAGATCATGGCCAAGGTGAAAGTAAACGGCCCTGGAACCCATCCGGTTTTCGCCTTCCTCAAGGCCAAAGCCCCCGGCGGCCTGATCAAGACCGTGCCTTGGAACTTCACCAAGTTCCTCGTAAGCAAAGACGGCACGAGGGTCAAGCGCTACGCTCCGACCACGGAGCCAACAGAGCTCGAGAAGGACATCGAGGAAAGGCTCTAGCGGGCTTCCAGGGCCAGGAAAAGCTGGATCCAGCAGGCGAGATCGCCTATGGTGCGCCGGTCAGTCCCCAACCTGCCTCGCCAGCTCGAGTCTTCTTGCGTTTTCTGCTGGTTGCGGGCGAGGATGGTGCAGGAGTCGATAAAGCAGGTGTGGACCCTGCTCCTGTGCTCGTCCATGTCCCTTCGCTCCTCGCTCGAGGCGAGCCTCCATCGCGATCGCTCCTGCGCGTAGGAAACGGCGTACCTGAACAGGTCTTCCTTGAGTTCGTCCAGGCTGCTGGCGCGTATCGCCTCGTAGATGGATCTGGCGGATTCCATGTCGAGCATTTTGATTCTCTCCCCTTCGCCTAGAGCAGACGCTTTTCGCCTTCGAGAGTCCTCAGGCGGCCGATATCCTGACTCGTCTCCAAGGTACCCAGGTAGGTTCCCTTCTCGTCCCTGATGGCGGCATACCGGATATGCACGAAGCTTCCTCTCGCCTTGAGCCAGAACTCGGCCTCGTTCCGCTCCCCTTTTTTGAAAGATTCGATGATCTGCATCACCTTATCCAGGCTTTTAGGCGGGTGGCAGTCTCGCACCAGCCGGCCTATGGAAGCGGGGCTCCGGGGAAAGATCCTCCCCGGGGGGTCGGAGAAAAACTTGAGCCTGTCGTCGGCTCCCACGAAGGAGATGTCGACCGGCAGGGCTGAAAAAATAGCCTTTAGCTCGGAGGCATTCAGGGCGCCGGTGGAAGTCCGCAAAAGCGCGCCTGCCGCGCCGGTAGCTCCCTGCGCGTCAGCCGCGCCAGCCGCTTGCGATCGAGCCTCATCGGGCAGGGCCGCGAATGCCGCAGGAAAGAGGATCCAGCGCTCCCGATACACGAGGGAAGCAGCGGCGAGATAGAAGGCCCCCAATCTGTTCCAAAAGTCTTGTCCCTCGCTGGGATCGGCAGCTATGAGCGAATCGAGCAGGCCGAGGACATCGTCCTCGATGGACCACATCAGCCGTACGCAGGCATGACGGGGAGAATAGCGCTCGAAGAGGGGGAAAAGCTCGTTCTGCAAATCTTCGTAATGCTGGCGGAGGATCGAAAGCCCCCGGAGGCCTTTTTTCAGGGAATCGACGCCACCACGCGCCGCGCGGACTTCGGCTATA
>DATCUA010000100.1:0-2876 GCA_036567645.1 Rectinemataceae bacterium
CTGAGGCCGGGGCGTATTTCCCGCTCGATTCCCTCCCATAGGTTCGCGAGCGCGTCGTTTAAGCCTCGCCGTTCCACCCTCGAAAGGATCAGCGAGGCTTCCGTCTTGGTCCAGGGGCGGGAATCCGAAGGCGTGCCCAAGCCCGAGGCCAGGTAGAGGATATCCATCTCCTCGTAGACCGGCGACGAAAGGGGCAACATTTCCTGGGAGATGCCTCTCGCCCACGCCGACGTTCCGCCCTCCGCGCCTATCCCCCAAACCGCTACGCCGAGGAGCACGCACAGGATAGGGGCTTTCGCCATCGTCCCTCCCCAAAATCTCTAGCCACGAGCTTCGTGACACTATAGAATCGGAACATGGAAAAGCGCTACTTCACCTACCAGGAAATCCACAAGACCGCCAAGAAAATGGCCCAGCGCGTCGCCGATTCCGGCTTCGAGCCCGACGTCATCGTCGCCATAGGCACGGGCGGCTTCATACCCGCGCGCATCATCCGCACCTTCCTCGGCAAGCCCATACTGGCCGTCGGAATAGCCTACTACGACGCTAATGATAAGCCGACGGAATTCCCCCGTAAAGTCCAGTGGATCGAAGAGGCCGAGCGCAAGCTTTCGGGCAAGAAGATCCTTCTCGTGGACGAGGTGGACGACTCCCGCTCCACACTGGAGTATTGCATCAGGGAGCTCATGAGCCATCATCCCGCCGGTATTGCGGTCGCCGTCCTCCACAACAAGGATAAGCCGAAACGCGGCGCGATTCCTCCCGAAGTCTCGCATTATATTGCCGGACAGGAATTGCCCGATGTCTGGATCGTCTATCCCTGGGACGCCCAGGACATAGACAAGCACGACGAGAACGCCGCTGCCCAAGGCTCGCGCTGATACCGCCGGGTTTCCCGCATTGCGCATCGCCCGGCATCGCCAATAGCCTAGAGACTCACGGACAAGCCTGCGGTCAGCTGGATATCGGTTTCGGGGACGGAGTACTCGGCTGACGACTTCGAGAACACCCGCCTGGCTATCCAGTCGAGCTGGACCCAGACGCGCGCTTCCGACCCCTTCCAGAATCCCTTCAACATGTATTCCCCCGCCAGGCTCGCTACGAGGCTTTCGTCCACCAAGTCTCCCGATGGTGTGGAACCCTGGTAATCGGCCAGGCCGTCGTTGTCCCCGAGGGAATTGTGCGATTTGTGCCAGTACATCTCCCCGTGGCGCATGCCGAAGAGCCTCAAGCCCACTTCGGCGCCGCCAGGAATCCTGAAGCTCCCGTCCCACTGCAAAACCATGGCATCGCCGCCGTACTCGTATCCCAGATAGTCGACGGACAAAATGTAGCCCGGTCCAGCAGGATTCCCGTGGGTGAAATACTTCCTGAAGGTCATGAAGTCGATTCCGTCCCTGCGGTAGAGGAGGGGAGTAGTCAGCGCGAACTCCAGCGAGGTCTCGACGATCCCCGCTCCGGCGGGGATGGCTACTTCCACGCCGCCCATGTAGCCCATGGCATCGGATTGGCTGGCGCTTTCGTTCGGCGCCCTCGCCTGATCCATGACGAACTGCCCATAGATATTCAGCCCCCGTATCGGGCTGAAATCCACCTCCGCGTGGGCTATGGCGTTGAACATCGACCTGTTGTTCAGGTTGTGGAAGATGAAGGCAGGGTTCAGGTAGCGCAGATCGAAGACCTCGTTCTGGTACATGACGTCTTCGGAAACGGCGAATGTCAGCCCCTTGAATGGCCTGAACTCTATCCTGTGGGCCATCAGTACCTTGAACTCCTTGTCCTCGGATTCGGAACTGCTCGGGTTCGTCTCCAGGAACACGTTCAGCCAGTCGTACTTGAAGCCGCCAGTAAAGATGCTCAAGCGGGCGAAGTCCTGGAAGTCTGAATGGCCGTCCACGATGAAATTGCCCGTCCGCCCGTTACCCCAGCTCACCCTGTCCCTCGAGAGGGACATGTTCCAAATCGGGCCGCCGAAGCTCACCAAAGCCCGTTTGGGCGTCTGGAAGTCCACGTCGTAGCTGTGCTCGAGGTAGTTGGTCAGGAAAGCCTGGCTGTAGATAGCGGAATGAGTAGAAAGGTAGGCGCCTGCAGCCTCGTCGAGGCTCGGGTCCGCGTCATCGTGGACGATGGCGCCGATTCCGTCAGAGTACAGGCTGTCCACTGTCGCATAGTTGTCCAGATAGTTGAACCTGTTCCTCGCGTACGAAAGGTCGCAGTAGGTATAGAACATCGAACCGGCGCCGAATTCGAGCCTCAGCCTCAGGAATGGCTTCCTGTCCTCGAAGCCGTATGCCCACTCCTCCTCGGTATCGAAATCTGCGGTGTTTTCGTGCCAGTAGGCCTCCAGCGCCATGTCAGCCCCCAGCCCGAGCTGGAAGGCCTCCGATACTGAGAACCGCAATCCCGGCTTCAGGGCTTCCGACAGCTGGGCGTAGAGCGAGGCTTCCGCCCGGGAGAACGGCCGGGCTGCGCGAAGCTCTTCCACCCTTCCCAGGATCATGGCCGCCTCGGTCTTGGTCCAAGGCCGGGCGTTGGAGGGAGAACCCAGGCCCAGGAGCAGGTAGAGGGCGTCCATGTCCCGGTATACATGAGAGGAGAGGGGCATGATTTCCTGCGACACGATGCCCGCTGCGCCATGCGAGGCACCCTGTCCCCATGGAATGCCTAGTCCTTGCGGCGCTCCCTGCGCCTGCGGAGTGCCCTGCGCCGCCTGCGCGGCTGCCCGCCCGTTCGGCCCGAAGGACAGGACAGCCGAAGCCGCCAGAAAGATCGCCGCCTTCGCGCCCTTCCTCAATACTCCCCACGCGCCCATCGCCAAAGCCGCCCTCGGATGGGCGGGATATATCCCTGATCTCATGTCACTCCCTCTGAAAGCA
>DATCUA010000101.1:0-1563 GCA_036567645.1 Rectinemataceae bacterium
CATCATAGCGCGCTGCGGCGACGATATTCATATTGACTCCATGTCCAGTGTGTTGCCGCCATAAGATACTCCTTCGGCGGGCGGCGAGACAACCGGAGGGCGACGATCTGCTCCTCTTGCCTGGGGTCTTGCTATATTATATTTTCCTAATATGAAAACGCCCCCAAAATACTCCTATCGAGGAGTCATCATTCTTTTCTTCCTCGGAGCTTTCGCAGGCTTGTTCCCGGCCGTTGGAGAAGAAAAGCCCTGGTATGCGGCCAGGCTCCAGTCACTCGGCTTCCAGGTATTCGATCCCGCCTTCGAGTTCAAGGATTTTACCGTGCTTACTCTCGAAGGCGGCATGAAAAAGCGCTCGAGTCTCCAAGGCAAGCTCGCGCTCCTCAACTTCTGGGCTACCTGGTGTCCGCCATGCAAAGAGGAGATGCCCAGCATCGAAGCCCTCGGCAAGGCCATGAAGGGCCTTCCCTTCGAAATCTTCGCCGTGGATCTGGGCGATAGCCCCGCCGAAGTAAAAGCCTTCGTCAAGGAGAGGAACATAGGCTTTCCAGTCTACTTGGATCCCAAGAAAAGCCTGGCGGCCACCTACGCTTCCCGCGGTATTCCCACCACCTACCTCATTGGCAAAGACGGGAAATTCATAGCGGGCATCGTGGGAGCATACGACTACTCCAATCCAGCCCTCGTGAGCCTCCTCAAGGAGATGGCAGCCCGATGAACGAGCCCGGATTTCTCGGCGCGGGGCTCGCGGGTCTTTTGTCCTTCCTCTCGCCCTGCGTCCTCCCCCTCGTCCCAGCCTACCTTTCGTATATATCGGGATCCACGGTATCCCAGATCGAGGCCAACCCCGCGCGTGCCAGGATACTGGGCCGAAGCCTAGCTTTCTCGACCGGCTTCACCGTGGCTTTCACCGTTCTGGGCATCGTCTTCTCGAGCGGAGCCATGATCCTGGGTGGAGGCGGCGCGGCCCGGTGGATAGACATAGCCGGAGGCTTGCTCATAGCAGTACTCGGCCTCAATATGATTTTCGATTTCATCGCCTTCCTGGGCATGGACAAAAGGCTTTCCGCCAAATTCGCGGGCAAGAAGATACAGGGCCCGGCGGGAGCCTTCCTCCTCGGTGTGGCATTCGCCGCGGGCTGGTCGCCCTGCATCGGCCCCATCCTCGCTTCCATACTCATCATGGCAGGAAGGGAAGGAGATGCGCTTCGGGCCGCCTCGCTTCTCGTGGCCTATTCCATCGGATTCGCCCTCCCCTTCATAGGCACAGGGCTCTTCTTCGAAAGGCTCAAGCCACTTCTGGGCTTCTTCTCGCGCAATGGCAGGATCGTGAGCAGGGTATCGGGCGCCCTTCTCATCGCCTTCGGCATCCTCATGGCCTCAGGAAGCCTGGGAGACTTGAGCGCCTGGGCCGCGCGCATAGGCGACTCTATCGCCCTCGCCTCGGTCAAGGCTCCAAGCCTCTCCCGCGCTGTGGGAAGCCTGGTCTGGCTCCTGGTCGCCCTGTGGATGGCCGCGCCCGCCCTGCCGCCCAAGCGCAAACGGCTTGGCCCGGTTCGCGTA
>DATCUA010000102.1:0-2791 GCA_036567645.1 Rectinemataceae bacterium
GTCTTTCACTATTCCGGGGCCGAATCGTGTTCACGAAGAAGAAGATTCTCGTCTTCATCGCCGCGTGCGCTGTTTTTCTCGTTGCCGACCTCTGGATGTTCGGAACGATCCGGGCTTCCTTCGACAAGACCATGGCGGAGAACGCCAAGACCTTGGCGAGGGCCATAGCCTCGGCGGCCCCTGTCGAGGATGCCGGGGATGGTGGTGATGCACAAGCGGCATGGGTGGCTTCCCTGCCCGATGTCTATCGCGGCTATTCCTTCTATTTGATAGCCGGGCTTCCGGGCGAAGACGGCTACCGGGATGTGGGCGGCGACGAAGCACTTCTGTCATACTGGAACTCCGCCGGCCCCGAAGCCGACAAGGCCGAGGCCCTGGATGCGGTAAACTATCTCGAAACCTACATATTCAAGGACAGCCCCTCTCTGGGCGGATCCAAGAGGCGGATAATCGTGGCGCCGGTGCCCAACGAGACCCAGGACGCTCCCGCCGGATTCGTCCTCATCTCGATGAACGCACAGGCGAGCGATTCCTTCGGCTCCCTCCTGGTCGCGCTCACGATTATTGCCTTCATCCTCTTCGCTCTGGGATTCGGCGTCGCCACCTTCTCCAGAGATCCTATCACGGGCTACGCCATCCTCGTCCTCTTCGCCATCGTGGCGGCTTTCGTAGCCTTCCCTCTCTTCGAAGCCCTGCGGCTGACCTTCGTCAAGAACGGCAAGTTCAGCTTTGCGACGTGGAAGGCCGTGCTCGGCGAAGTCCAGTACCTCAAGGCCCTCTGGGGTTCAGTCCTCCTGGGCATCTGTACAGCTACCGCCTCGACAATCATCGGCTTCATCTTCGCCTTCGGCGTGGCGCGGACGAGCATGAAAGGCAAGAAGCTCGTAACCGCCCTGGCGACCATGCCCGTCATTTCCCCGCCATTTTCCCTCACGCTCTCTATCATCCTCCTCTTCGGGAACAACGGGCTCATTACTAAGCAGCTCCTGGGGCTCAAGAACTTCACCATCTACGGCCTGGGCGGCCTCACCATGGTGCAGACCATTTCGATGTTCCCCATAGCCTTCCTCACGCTCCAGGGGGTGCTCCAGGCCATAGATTCAACCTATGAAGACGCGTCCATGGATCTGAACGCCTCGAGGATGCAGACCTTCATGAAGGTCACTCTCCCCTTGGCCATGCCCGGAGTGTTCTCATCCTGGCTCCTCGTGTTCACCAACTCCCTGGCCGATTTCGCCAATCCCCTCTTGCTCTCGGGCTCCTACCGGGTGCTCTCGGTGGAATCCTATATCGAGGTGACGGGCATGAACCGCTTGAGCAATGGAGCAGCCCTCTCCATACTGCTCCTCCTGCCCACCCTCACCGCCTTCTTCGCCCAGAGATCCTGGGTGAGCAAGAAGTCCTTCGTCGTGGTTACGGGCAAGCCCTCCACCCGCCTTTCCGACCTGGCATCTCCGGGCACCCGGAAGGCTCTGACGGCTTTCGTGGTGGCGGTGAGCGCCTTCATCGTCGCGCTCTACGGCACCATCGTGGCAGGCTGCTTCGTAAAGAACTGGGGCTTCGACTACACCTTCACTTTGAAGAATTTCAGCGAAGCACTCACCCGGGGCAGGGACGCCCTCGTCTCCACCCTCACCCTGGCGGGCATAGCCACCCCCATAGCCGGCATCCTCTCCATGGTGGCTGCGGTTATCGTCGTGAGGAAGAAGTTCCCAGGCAAGCGCCTCCTCGAGGGCCTGGTGATGACACCCTTCGCCATACCGGGAACCCTGGTGGGCATTTCCTACATCCTCGCCTTCAACAAGCCACCCCTGCTCCTCGTGGGAACAGGGGCTATCCTCGTGATCAACTACGTGATCAGGGAGTTGCCCGTGGGCTTGGAAGGCGGAGTAGCCACCTTGCGGCAGATAGACCCGGCCATAGAGGAGGCGGCTGCCGACCTGGGCGCCGACCAGGCGACCATTTTCAGAACCGTCATCCTCCCCCTCATCCGCCCGGCCTTCATATCGTCGATGTCCTATACTTTCGTGCGCTCGATGACGGCCGTTTCGGCCATCATCTTCCTGATCAGCGCGCGTTGGTACCACATAACCATACAGATCTACAATTTTTCCGAAAATATCCGCTTCGGCTTGGCCTCGGTGCTCTCCACGACGCTGATAGCCATCGTCCTGGCCGTGTTCGGCATCATGAGGCTCCTGGTGCGCCAGAGCGAGCATCTCGAAAAGACCGTTACCGCCCGTTGAAGGCAGGAAAGGAAGGATAGCCATGGCAGCGAAATCAGTGCCCGTCCGGCTGGAAAACGTCACTAAGACCTTCCGTGATCCCAAGACTAAGGCCGATGTCCACGCGGTGCGGGAAGCCAACCTGGAAATCCAGCCCGGCGAGCTCGTCACTCTCCTCGGGCCTTCGGGCTGCGGAAAGACCACGACTCTGCGCATGGTGGGCGGCTTCGAGCTACCTACCACGGGCAAGATCTTCATAGGAGGGGAGGACGTAACCTATCTTCCCCCGAACGGGAGGCAGACGGCCACTGTGTTCCAGTCCTACGGCCTCTTCCCCCATCTCAATGTGCGCGACAACGTGGCCTACGGGCTCAAGATACGGAAGCTCCCCGCGGCCGAGATCGACGCGAGGGTGAAGACGGCTCTCGACCTCGTCGGGCTAGGGCATCTGGCGGCACGGGCGCCCGGGCGCCTTTCGGGAGGCCAGCAGCAGCGCGTGGCTCTTGCGCGATCCCTCGTGGTCGAACCCCAGGTCCTCCTCCTCGACGAGCCGCTTTCAAACCTGG
>DATCUA010000103.1:0-8925 GCA_036567645.1 Rectinemataceae bacterium
ATGGGAGTATGCAACTCAGGCTCGCGTAGGGGGAAAAAGGCTTACGCGCGCTCGATTCCGCGCGAGCCGATATCTCCACAGCCTCGGCCAGGGGGAAAGAATCTGCGGAGTAGCCGCCCAGGGAGACCGCGTAGGAGTAGCGCGGCTGGTCCACGGCGATAGCCCTGCCTGCCGTCCCCGTCGCCAGGATGAGGAAGACAAGGAATGCTAGGATGGTTCGGGGGGCCAGGGCGCGCGTCGGCCTGGGGCCGATGTTTTGAAAGACCGCCACCACTCTCATCCTCCGAAGATCATGGCTAGATAGGTCATGGCGTGCAAGGGGCCGCGGTATGTCTTAGCCTCGGCTCTGCCGATATCCCTGCAGTCTTTCAGGATCGTCTCCAGATGGGCCATGGTGGCAGCGATTGCCCGGGGATCGGCGGTCACGATTCCCGCTTCCCTGGAAAGGTACTGGGATCGGTAGTTGAAGTTCGGACTGCCGTAGGCCGCCACCTTCCCGTCCGCCAAAAGCAGCTTGTAGTGGAGGAATGCTTGTACTGGGGACTCGTACATGTGGACCTTCGCTCCCGCGTCCAGCCAGTCGAGGATGCAGTACTTGGCCGCGAGCTCGAACGAGGGTCGCACCGAGTTCATGGAGAGGACGAGGTGGACATCCACTCCCCGTTCGCTCGCCTCCTTAACCTTGGCTTTGAGGCTAGGGGTTAGGAAAGCATAACCCTCGAGGAGCCAGAGTTCCTTTTCCGCTCCTCGGAAGAAAGCGTCGAAGAGATCGTTTACCGGTGAGCCCTGCCCGGGGGCCTGGTCGACGAGCCAGATCCCCGAATCATAAGCCGATGCCGGGATGTCGGCTATGGCGAAGTCGGCGGGATCGAGGGCAAAGGGAGAACATCCGTTCCATGTTTCGCAGAAGGACTCCACCATGGCCTTGGCTGTCGCCGGGCTTTCTACTTCCACGAAGGCGTCCACGTTTCCGTTGGGGCCCGGGGGAAGCATGGAATAGTAGTTGAGATTGATGCCCCCCGTGGCGAAGGCCCTTCCGTCCACAACGATGAATTTCCTGTGGTCGCGGTCCAGGAGGGTGGGGAGGTCGAAGAGCCTCAGGCCCGACATGGCGTTGTATTCGGCGAGCCGCACGCCGCTACCCTCGAAATAGCGCTGGGGGGCGGGAGCGAAGTCGATCTTGTTGGGCATGTAGGTGAAGTAGGTGGAGGAATCGAAGATGAGGAATACCCGCACTCCTCCCCTCGCCTTGGCTGCGAGAGCGGCCATGATGGGTTCGTTGATCTCGTGGTAGTTGAGGAGAAAGGAATCGACGAGTATGTAGTCGCGCGCCGATTCTATGAGGTGGAGGGCCCGCTCGCCCCAGGCCTGGCTCGTGAAATAGAGGGAGGGCTCGCTCGAAGGGTAGCTGGGGATGCCTTTGGAATCGAGGATGGAGCCCACTTTCCCGGCTTTTGCCCTCCATGAGGCAGGCCCGGTGGCGACTGAGGTTCTGGCGGCGCCTGTAGCCGGTGCCGGGGCTGTGGCGCAGGAGGCCAGAAGCAAGCCCAGTCCCAAGGCTACCGCTCGGACCAGTGTTGCCGCCCGGCCCGGGGCGATGCTGGATCGTGGGCCGGAACTGAGGCCAGGATCGAGGCGCGCTGGTTTTTCGCCCTGATGTGGAGGCACGGCGTACTACCTTTCCCCGTGTTCCCATCGGAGCGGGGGCATGGGTATTCGCGAACCAGACTAAATCGAAGGAGCGTCCTTGTCCACAGGTCCGGGGCGGGTGCCGAGCCAAACTTGCGCAATCCGTATCATTCCTGTATTGTATGCCCGTCCAAACCGGCTCGGGCTGGGGAGGGGGAGGAAATGCTATGGAGAATGCGCGCTGGTCCGATCGCCAGAGTCCCGCGTGGAGGACGAAAGTAGCCTTGGCCGAAATGCTCAAAGGCGGGGTCATCATGGATGTCACCACGGCGGCCCAGGCGAAGATAGCCGAGGAGGCCGGAGCCGCTGCCGTCATGGCCCTGGAGCGGGTTCCCGCCGACATTCGGGCCCAGGGCGGAGTGGCGAGGATGTCGGACCCCCGGATGATCAAGGAGATACGCGATGCCGTGACCATACCCGTCATGGCCAAATGCAGGATAGGTCATTTTGTCGAGGCGCGGATCCTGGAAGCCCTGGGCGTCGATTTCGTCGACGAATCGGAAGTACTCACCCCGGCAGACGAGCGGTTCCATGTGCTCAAGCACGAATTCACCGTTCCCTTCGTCTGCGGATGCAGGGATCTGGGCGAGGCTTTGCGCAGGATCGGAGAGGGCGCGGCCATGGTGCGCACCAAGGGGGAGCCGGGAACGGGGGATGTGGTGGAGGCTGTCCGCCACATGCGCGAAGTGCGCGATGGAATCGCCAGGCTCACGCGTCTGCCCCCCGAGGAGCTGATGACGGCGGCCAAGGAATTGGGCGCTCCCTATGAGCTGGTAGCCGAAGTGGCAGCCACGGGGAAGCTTCCCGTGCCCAACTTCTCCGCAGGCGGGATAGCCACTCCCGCCGACGCCGCGCTGATGATGCAGCTCGGCGCCGAGTCGGTTTTCGTCGGTTCGGGCATCTTCAAGTCCGGGGATCCGGCCAGGCGCGCCAGGGCTATCGTCGGCGCTGTGGTCCATTTCCGCGATCCCAAGATCCTCGCCGAGCTATCGGAAGACTTGGGCGAGCCGATGGTAGGCATAAACGTCGGCGGCATGGGCGAAAAGGACAGGATGGCGGGAAGGGGATGGTGAGGCTTCGATGGCGAAAAGAGCGGCTCCCCTGGTAGGCGTTTTGGCCCTCCAGGGGGATTACGAGGCGCACGCGGCGCGGCTTTGCGAAGCCGGCGCCGAAGCGGAGGAGATCAGGAGCGCGGATCGGATTCCCCTGCTCGACGGGATAGTGCTTCCCGGAGGCGAGAGCGGAGTGATGCTCTCCCTCATGGAGCGCTTCGGCATCCTCGAACCCCTCAAGGAGCGGATCCTCGCCGGCCTGCCGGCTTTCGGCACCTGCGCCGGGCTCATCCTCCTGGCCAAGGCGGTGGAAGGGGAAGATAAGCGACGTATAGGGGCCCTGGACGTCCTCGTGCGGAGGAATGCGTACGGAACTCAGATCGACTCGTTCCGCGCGACCATCTCCACTACTGTTCTTGGAGCTGAAACGGTCGAGGGCGTGTTCATCCGAGCCCCCAGGATCCTCTCGGTAGGGTCCGAGGTGGAAGTCCTCGCCCGCCATGCCGGGGATCCGGTGCTGGTGCGCCAGGGCTCCATTCTCGCGGCTACGTTCCATCCCGAGCTTGTGCCAGGCATCCCGCTGCACGCCTGGTTCGTCGATTCCTTCGTCAAAAAAGGCAGGGAGGCCGGGCAGCGATGAACTCAGGATACAAGATCCCCGCCGATCCCAAGGCCATAGCCGCTCGATCCCCCAAACCCTTCGACGAAACCGACAAGGCGATCATGAGGAGGCACGAGGCCATAGCCGACCTGATCGCCGCCACCTTCGGCTCGGGCTGCGAGGTGGTGGTCAATTCATTCGAGGACCTCAGCCGCTCCGTGATCAAGATCGTGAACGGGGATGTCACCGGCAGGACCCTCGGCTCCCCGATCACCGAGTATGGCTTGAGGCTCATGGCCGAAGCCGACAGTATGGGATCCGACTTCATCGGCCCCAGTTATTCGCGTTCCAGGTCTGGCCGTCTTCTCAAGTCATCCAGCCTCGTTATACGGAACGACAGGAGGGAGGCCATCGGCCTTCTCTGCATCAATTTCGACATAGACCAGCCCCTGAGCAGGATTCTGGAAGAGTTCTCCCCATCGGCCGAATCCCTCAAGGCAAGCGATTCTGCGGCTCCCGACCTGGGCAGCCTCGTCGGACAAGCCGTAGCCGAGGAAATCCTCAGGCTCGCCAATGTCTCAGGCCTGAGCTCGGCGGACAAGAATCGGAGGCTGGTAGGCGAGCTGGAGAAAAAGGGGCTCTTCAGCATCAAGGGAGCGGTGGAATCGGTTGCGGGAGAGCTTGGATTGACCAAGCATACGGTCTATAAATATCTGCGGGAGCTGAGGGGCGCCTGAAAGGCCGGTATCCCCTCGTGCTTTCCGCGAGGAGGATCCCATGTCCAAGACCTGTTCAACGATTCCCGGAGCCCCCGCCGCCCTAGGGCCCTATTCCCATGCCGCCTCGGCCCGCGGATTCGCCTTCCTCTCGGGCCAGCTCGGGCTGGATCCTTCCACGAACGCCCTGGTACCGGGTGGAGCCGCTGCCGAGGCGGCCCAGTCCCTCGCCAACATAGCCCATGTCTTGAAGGGGCTGGGCCTCTCCATGGCCGATGTCGTCAAGTCGACGATATTCCTCAGGAACATGGAAGACTTCCAGGCCGTAAATGCCGTCTACGCCCAGGCCTTCGGCAAGGATTTCCCCGCGCGCTCGGCGGTCCAGGTAGCGGCCCTTCCCAAGCTCGCGGCCGTGGAAATCGAGGTGATCGCGGCCTATCCCGAGGCCTGAAGACTATGGAGTTCGACTTCGATGCCGTCCTCGACAGGGCTTCTACTGACAGCCTCAAGTGGAATATCGATCCAGCCCGCTGGGGAAGATCCGACATCCTGCCCCTCTGGGTGGCCGACATGGATTTCGCCTGTCCGCCCTGCGTGGCTGAGGCGGTGCGGGCCAGGGCAGGGCATCCGGTCTACGGCTATCCCGAGAGGTCGGCGGGCTACGGGCCTTCCATAGCAGGGTGGATGAAGCGGAGGCATGGCTGGGACATCGACCCGGAATGGATCGTCTACTCGCCCGGCGTGGTGCCTGCCCTCCATTTCGCTGTCCAGGCGTTTACCCGACCGGGCGAAGGCGTCGTCATCCAGCCTCCCGTCTACCATCCCTTTCCCGTAGCCATAGTGGCCAACGGGAGGCGGGTCATAGAAAATCCCCTCGTCCGCGGCGAATCCGGCTATGCCATGGATCTCGATGGCTTGCGATCCGCGCTGGACAATGGCGCGAGGCTCCTCATCCTCTGCAGTCCGCACAATCCCGTGGGCAGGGTCTGGAGGCGCAAAGAGCTGGAAGATGTGGTGGGACTCTGCGCCGAACGGGGGGTGACGATTGTCTCGGACGAGATTCATGCCGATCTCGTCCTCTTCGGCGAGCCCCACATCTGCACGGCTGCCCTCTCTCAAGCCGCCGCGCGGATCACCGCCTGCCTGACCGCGCCCAGCAAGACCTTCAACATAGCGGGCTTCGCCCACGCGAACGCCATCATCCCCGATCCAGGACTGCGAAAGGCTTTCGCCTCGGCTATCGGGCGCGCGGGCATCGAGGTGTCGAATATCTTCGGCAATGTAGCCTGCGAAGCGGCCTACGCTGGTGGAGAAGCCTGGCTCGACGCATTGTTGGACTACCTGCGGGGAAACTACGCCTTCCTCGCCGAATTCGCGGCAGCGCGACTGCCCGGGATCGATGTGCTTCCCCTGGAAGCTACCTATCTTGCCTGGCTGGACTGCTCCGGCACGGGCAGAGATCCTGGACAGCTGATGCGCGAGGCCGGTGTATGGCTCAACGAGGGTTCTATGTTCGGAAGAGGGGGGGAGGGATTCTTGCGGCTGAACTTCGCCTGTCCCCGGAAGATCCTGGAGCAGGCGCTGGAGAGACTGGAACAGGCCCTCGCCTAGTCGCGCCCTCGAGTCGCACTCGAACCGCGCCGTCTGGTCACACGCCCGATTCGGGCTGGAAGTCCTCGGGCGTGCGGGACACCAGGACCTTGTCTATCCTCCTGCCGTCCATGTCCACTATCTCGAAATTCAGTCCGTCCCAGGTGCAACGATCGCCCGCCTTGGGTATGGAGCCCATGCAATCGAGAACCAGGCCGGCGACAGTGTCGTAGCCCTTTGCGTCTAGGGCGGACTCGTCCAGCTCGAGGGCTTCCACGAAGTCGGAAACCGATAAAGCCCCGTCCACGAGCCAGGATCCGTCTTCTCTTCGCACGAGGCCTGGCTGGTCGGAGTCGGCTTCCTCGTCGAATCCCGACAGCACTTGCCCCAAAAGATCGCCCAGGGTCACGAGTCCCGCCACGCCGCCGTATTCGTCGACGATCAGGGCCGTGCGAGCGCCCTCGTCCCGCATGATGGCCAGGGCTTTGAGGGCCGAAATGGTTTCCGGGATGAGCACGGGCTGGACGAGGTGGGATCGGGGATCGCAGGCTCCCGTTGATACGAGGCTGGCCAGGGCTCCGCGCACGGGGAGCATGCCGACTATCCTGTCCAGATCCCCTTCGCAGACGGGGAGGTAGGCGTGCTGGGTCGTCGTCAGCAGGGTTCGGAAGGATTCCTCGTCTCCTCCGTCCAGGTCTATGGCTTCGACCTCGGTACGGGGCGTCATGAAGGATGTCACCCTCCTATCGTCCAGATCGAGGACTCCTTCCACCATCTCGCGCTCGCTCTTCTCGAATACGCCCGTTTCTTCGCCTCGCGCGATGAGTACCTTCACTTCGTCCTCGGTCACCTCGGGCAGGTCTTTCTTGGACAGGCCGAAGGCCTTCACTACGAGGGATGTGGTCCAGGAGAGGAGGCGTACCAGGGGGTAGAAGGCTATGCTCACCGCGCGCAGGGGACGGATGGCGGCGGCGGCCAGGGCTTCGGGGCGCGACAGGGCGAGATCCTTGGGTACGAGTTCGCCCAGGACGACCGAGACCAAGGTGGTGAGCACGACCACGATGCCCACGGACAAGGGGCCGGCGGCGGCAGCCATTCCGGGGAAAGAAGCGAGCCATGCGGAGAGGCCCCCGGATATGGTGGCTCCCCCTACGGCTCCCGTGAGGATGCCGATGAGAGTTATGGCTACCTGGATGGCCGAGAGGAAGCGGCCGGGATTTTCTGCGGCTTCCAAGGCCAGGCGGTACGCTTCCTTGCCCTGTTCGGCTTCGTGCCGGAGCCGGGCTTTCCGCGCCGATACCAGGGCCATCTCGGAAAGCGAGAAAAGACCGTTCAGGAGGATGAGGCCGAGGATCAAGAGGAGTTCACCGAGCATGGATTCTTCTCGCTCGGCTTGCACGGATCGATGCGCTACAGAGGGTCTCGGAATCGGGATCGTGTTCGGGCGGCGGAGGCTCCGCCGCGGAAGGATGCGTTTCCATCGCCGAAATGATACCAAGAAATGGGGGCAACGTCGATAGCCGAGCCGGATCGCCCATTGTATAGTAAGGCGATGCGCATTCGCTCTTTCGCGGCCTCGCGGCATGCCTTCGCGGCGCTTTTCCTCCTCTTCGTCGCGCTCCCCATGATGGGAACTCGCCTGCCCGGCTCGGGAATCCAGGCCCAGGCGCGGGGGTCGGCCGCCTTCGAGGCGAACTTCCCCCCCGGAAGCGAAATGCGCGCGGTGACCGAGCCATTCGGGTTCGGGCTGGAGGAATTCGGAGCGAGGCTAGCGAGCCTGCGCGAATCCGGAAAGGAGCCTCTCGGATTGGTCCTCGCGGGAGGCTCGGCCCGGGCCTACGCCCACATTGGCGTGCTCCAGGCCCTCGAAGCCGCGGGCATACGACCCGATTTCATCGTAGCCAATTCGATGGGAGGCGTAATCGGCATGCTCTATGCCGCCGGCCTCCACCCGGACACCATAGCGGAACTCGTCTGCGCCCTGCCCCCCGAGTACTACCTCGATCTCGTCCTGCCCACCAAGGGCGGGCTCATCAATACCCAGCGCTTCGTGGCGGCCATCAAGGAGGTTGTGGGCGATATCGATCTCTCCCAGGCCAAGATCCCCATCATAGTGACCGCGGAGGACCTCAAGACGAGGCGGCAAGTGCGCTTGGCCGCTGGTCCTTTTTCCACCGTCATGGCGACAACCTTCGCCATACCAGCTATCTTCGAACCCGTTCCTCTCGGCGAATGGCTCCTCGTCGACGGGGGTCTCACCAACGTGGTGCCCGCGGATATCGCTACCGAGTACTCGTCTTCCCTCATCGTCTCCACGGCGCTCTACGACCGCGCGATGAGCTTCGGCAACCCCGTGTCTGTCCTCAACCGCTCCGTCGACATAGCCAAGACGAGGGCCGGCCTTGAAGCCCTCGAGGTTGCCAGGCCTCTGGTCATCCGCAATCGCGTGGAGGGCATATCCTACATGCAGTTCGCCCAGCCGCGCGGCATCATAGAATTGGGACGGGAGAGCGCCGAAGCCGTCATGGCATCCATCCTGGACGCTTTTGGCGAGCGGGCCGAGAACGAACCGTGCGAAAACCTGAAAGCCGCCCGCGCCAGCTACGCAGCCTCCATGCCCTTGGCCATAGCCCGCCTCGGGAGAGGAGGCATGCCCTCGGTGGAGCCTACGTCGCGCTACAAGCTCTACTTTTCCCTCCTGGACAGCTTCGGCGCTTCTCCCCTGGATATCGGCAAGACATACGCCGGGTTCAGCGCCCTCACCCAGGCGAGGAGAGTGCGGTCCTCCCTTTCGGCGATTTTCAGCCTGGACAGCCAAGGCGACAAGGCATGGGGCCTGGTTCTCGACGTGGTCGCCAACCCCGTGGACAGCCTCAAAGCCCAGTTCCAGTTCCGGCTCTGGGGAGATTTCGGCGAGTGGGCGGATTACGCCGTCGACCCCGAGAGCGTGGAGGCCCTCGGTCTCGTATCCTGGTCCACCAAGGGCAGGGCTGTCGCCTTCGCGCCACGCATCTTCGGTTCCATCACGCGAGTCCAGGATTCCGGGGCAGTGGAAGCCAGGGCTTCCGGAGGCCTTTCGCTCGAATGGAAGACCGGCCCCTCGGGCGGCTGGGACCCCTCGGGCTTCGCGGCTTTCATCTCCGCCCAGGCCGACGCATTCATGCGCTACTCAGCCTCGGGCACAGCCTGGGGGCCCGAGGCTGATCTCCGGGTGGGCATGGGCTACCGCGGCATAGCGGGCCTGCGCCTCCGCGCCAAGGGCCGCGCCGACCTGGGC
>DATCUA010000104.1:0-2075 GCA_036567645.1 Rectinemataceae bacterium
AGCCTTGATGTGCTGGACAAAAGCCGACTTCAGGTCGGGATCCTTGATCTTGAGGTAGATTTCGAGAGGGTCTGAGATCGATGCGAAGAGCTCCGGGAACTTGATCTGGAAGCCGTGCTGGAACCTCTGATGCTTGGATGCGAAATCCTTCAAGAGGAGATAGGCGGACACGACGAGGTCGTCCACTTCTTGAGTGGATTTCTGGAAGCTCTGGAAATAGGAAAGCATTTCGGAAAAATACTCGGAATCGAAGTCCTTGGTCTCGAGATATTCCCTGAAATAGACCACCCTGTCATAGAAGTTTTTCTCGGCCTTGAACTGGATATAGACCTTCTCTTCGAAAGAGAGGGGCCTATCCCTGACGATGTACGTGCCTATGTCGTCGGGCGCGTTCCCGAAGGAGGAATCCTGCTTGAGGGCTTCCTTGGCCTTGGTGCTCCAGGAGTTCCACTCGCTTTGCGAAAGAACACCTGGCACAAGCTCGATTTTGATACGCTTTATGTCTGCCCGGTTGTCGAAGCTCTTGATGATGGTACGCAGGGCCCATGCCGGGTCGTTCTTCACCTTGTCTCTGAGCTTTTCCTTGGGCCATATCGCTTTGAGAACCCAGATATGGTCTTTCGCGAGGGGCATGAGGCTGTCTATGGCCATCTTGAGAGACATCCTGTGTCCTCGGGATTTGGCGAAGTCTATGGTGACCTCGTCGCCTTTGACGCTGGCGATGCGTCCTATGTTCCACGTGCGGTGGAATACGAAATTGCCCACATCGAAGACGATGTGCTTTTCGAAATCGTCCATCGCCTCGTGAAGGGAGCGGTAGGACTGGGAAATGTTGGAGTACTTGAGGTAGTCCTGAAGCCGTGAGTGCGAGGCGTACTTGCCCGAGTAGCATTCGATGAGCTCTTTGCGTATCGCGGGGTTCTTGTCGTCGTAGTCTATCACCAGCTTGAGGATGCTCAAGGCGGTGTCCCAGTCCTGAGTGGACTTGTAGCGGGCATACAAATCCATGAGGAGCATGGCGGCCTTGTCCGGCGATATGAGGGCGGCGATCTTCTTCTGCACATGGAAGAAATAGTCTATGTCTTCAGGGCAGTAGTCCACCAGCTTGAGCCATATCTCTTTCACGTTGGTGGGAAGGCCCTTGTTTATGTAGCGAAGGAGAGCCTTCTTGTAGTATTCGATGGCTTCGTCGCGTAGGCCTAGCTTGTCCTTCCGCTCTGCGAGCATTTTGACGACGTCGGCTTCTTCGAAGTCGATTTTAACCAGTCGCTCGAGGATAGCGTATCGCTCGTCGATCTTGTCGTCTCCAGAATAGCATTCGGCAAGCCTGGACAGGGCTATCCGGTTTTCCCCGAAGTCCAGGATGCGGAGGCAGATGGTCTCCACGAGGGCGGGCTTCTTGGCTTCTTCGAAGAGGTCGAGGAGTTGGACGAGATTGGATTCGTCCGCGGGCTGCTTGCGCAGGCTCAAAAGCCCTGCGAGATAGAGGGCTATGACGGAGTTCTTCGTGCTTGCCAGATGCTCTTCGCAGAGCGAATACAACTCATCGGCTCCTCCCTGGGCTTCCGCTTCCTCGATGAGGGCGTCCAGCTCCTTGAGGCTTGTGGCCGTATAGGCGGACAGGGAGGTTCTCGTCCATTTTTCCTCATTGAGCATCTCCCTGACTTTAGCGGCTGTTTGAGTTTCGGCCATAGGGTTCTCCTCTCTACGCTTGATACTGCCGGCCGATGCTGTCGTCCAGCAGCCTGATCTTCCGCATGAGCCGTTCGACGCGGGCATCATCCGCGCCTATGGCCTTGTACTGGGAGGCCAACCAGAAATATCTCGTGAGCAGCCTCGGCTTGAGCTTCTGCTCCAAGCCGGGATTCTCCCTCAGGTCGTTCTCCAGCTGGAGCATCGAGGAGTTGAGCCTCGATAGCTCGGAGCCGGAAAGCAGGGCAGCGCCGTCGAAATAGCCCCATACCTCGCCATAGACAGGAATCCAGTCTGCGAGGCAGGATCTGTCGTAGCCAAGGGCGCGAACCCTCTCTACGAGAGAGAGGATGGATTCCGATTCCAAGAAATCGAGTTCTACG